>NZ_JBVHMF010000003.1:226190-470685 GCF_055558595.1 Streptomyces sp. NPDC025721
GCCCCTGTTTACTTGCACGTATTGGTGCCAGATCACCCCCCCCCCCCCCCCCCCCCACCCCCCGCACCCCCCCCCCCCCCCCCCCCCCCCCCCCCCCCCCCCCCCCCCCCCCCCCCCCCCCCCCCCCCCCCCCCCCCCCCGCCGCCGTTGTCAGCCCACCGGGGTACGAAACCGGTTGATCTCCGGCAGGTGCCGCTCACGCGTCTCGGGGTCGGTCACGCCGAGCCCCTCCTGGGGCGCCAGGCACAGCACGCCCACCTTCCCGCTGTGCTCGTTGCGGTGGACGGCGCGGGTCGCCTCCCCGGTGGCCTCCAGCGGGTAGACCGTGGACAGCGTCGGGTGCACCATCGCCTTGGTGATGAGGCGGTTGGCCTCCCACGCCTCGCGGTAGTTGGCGAAGTGCGAGCCGACGATCCGCTTCAGCGACATCCACAGGTACCGGTTGTCGTACTCGTGCCGGAATCCGGAGGTGGACGCGCACGTGACGACGGTGCCGCCGCGGCGGGTGACGAAGACACTGGCGCCGAAGGTCTCCCGGCCGGGGTGCTCCAGCACGATGTCCGGGTCCTCGCCGCCGGTCAACTCCCGTATCCGGCCGCCGAACCGCTTCCACTCGCGCGGGTCGGGCGTCTGCGGGTCCTTCCAGAACCGGTAGCCCTCCGCGGCCCGGTCGATGACCAGCTCCGCGCCCATGGCCCGCACCAGCTCGGCCTTGCGCGGGTCGGAGACCACGCACACCGGCACCGCCCCGCCGTTCAGGGCCAGTTGGGTGGCGTACGAGCCGAGGCCGCCGCCCGCGCCCCAGATCAGGACCACGTCGCCCTGCTTGAGCGAGGCGCCGTTGCGCGAGACGAGCTGGCGGTAGGCCGTGGAGTTGACCAGCCCGGACGACGCGGCCTCCTCCCACGTCAGGTGCGCGGGTTTGGGCATCAACTGGTTGGACTTGACGAGCGTCAGCTCCGCGAGGCCGCCGAAGTTCGTCTCGAAGCCCCAGATCCGCTGCTCGGGGTCGAGCATCGTGTCGTCGTGCCCGTCGGCGGACTCCAGCTCCACGCTCAGGCAGTGCGCGACCACCCGGTCACCCGGCTTCCAGTTGCGCACACCGGGCCCCGTGCGCAGGACCACCCCGGCGACGTCGGAGCCGAGGACGTGGTACGGCTGCGCGTGGCGCGCCGCCTCGGGGCTGCTGCGCGCGTACCGGTCGAGGAAGGTGAACGTGGGCAGCGGTTCGAAGATCGCGCTCCAGACCGTGTTGTAGTTGATCGCGCTGGCCATCACGGCGATCAGTACCTCACCGGGGCCGGGTTCCGGGGTGGCGACGTCGATGGTGTGCAGGGACTTGGCGGGGTCCTTCTCGCGGGTTTCCAGCCCCTCGAACATGTCGGTCTCCTCGCGGAGCACGGCCGCGCCGCGGTAGCTCTCCGGCACCGGGAGCGCGAGGAAGTCCTCGGCTCCGGCACCCGCGCGCACGGCGTCGATGATCTGCTGCATGAGCGGTCCTCCCGTTGTGACCCGGCGGTCAGGCGATCTCGTTGGTCGGCATGTGCACTTCCAGCGGGAGTTGGTGGCGCCTGGTGATGTTGAGCTTGCGGTAGACCCGGGTCAGGTGCTGCTCGACGGTGCTGATCGTCACGAACAGCTTCGCCGAGATCTCCCGGTTGGTGTATCCGCAAGCCGCCAGGGCCGCGACCCGCTTCTCGGAATCGCTGAGCTTCGCCTCGGCCTCCGCGCCCAGCGCGTCGGCGGCGACCGGTTCGGCGAGCGCGGCGGCGGCCGGGGCGAGATCCTGGGCCCGTTCCCGCTCGCCCTCCCGCAGCCGCTGCCCGGACTCCGCGCACAGCGGTTCCGCGCCGCACTCGCGGGCCAGGTGCAGGGCCCGGCGGGTGACGGCGATCGACCGTGTGGTCTCTCCCAGTTCGCGGTACGTCTCGCCCAGCACGCCCACGGTGCGGGCCAGTTCAAGCCGGTCGCCCGACCGGTGCAGGTCCTCGACCGCCCGGGCCAGCAGCGACGGCCGGAGCTTGAGGTCGACGCTCTGCGCGCGCAGCCGCAGCGTGACGCCGCGCACCCGCGGGTGCACCGCGTCCGGCATCCGCAGCTGGTCCACGATCAACCGCTCGGCGCGGTCGGGCTGTTCGAGACGGCACAGCGCCTGCGCGGCGTCGGTGCGCCAGGGCAGCAGCACCGGTCGGTCGACGCCCCAGCGGACGGCGAAGCGGCCCGCGGTCTTGAAGTCGGTGAGCGCGGCCTCGGGTTGGCCGGTGGCCAGGTAGAAGTGGCCGCGTGCCCGCAGGTATCCGAGACCGTAGACGCTCTTGAGCAGGGCGTCGGGAATCGGCTGGTTGAGCCGCCGGGCCGCGGCCGTGTAGTCGCCCGCGGCCGTGTGCGTGAGGATCAGTACGGCCAGCGGACCGCCGACGAAGAAGCTCCCGTTGTGGGCGGAGACGCTGTTCAGCGACTCCTGCGCGTACTGCGCGGCGGCCTCCAGCCGTCCTCCGCGCAGCGCGATGTCGGCCCGCAGGCCGGCGAACACCGCCCGCCAGCCCGGCGCCCGCCGCCGGTCGGCCTCCTCCTGGAATCTGCGGCAGGCGTCGTCGGCGGCTTCCAGTCGGTCGCCGAAGTACAGCGACACCACGGCGTTGACGATCGGCGTCAGCGTCACGTCCATCAGCGGGGACACCCGCAGAAAGCGTTCGGCCGAGGTCTCCACGCCGGTGTCGGGCGACAGGACCGGGCAGCGCAGCGACCCGTCGGGGGACGGATGCGCCACCGCGTCCGCGGATATCGGGTGGTCCTGCAACCCGGGGTCGCCGCCCTCGCCGCACCACTGCCCGGCCAGGGGCGTCAGTTGACCGAGCGCCGCCTGCGCCGCGCCCCACTGGCCGGATGACGCCCTCGCCTTGAGGCCGCCGAGGATGGCGCGGGCCTCCTCGAAGCGGCCGTGGCTGATCAGCAGGTCGGCGAGACCGGCGGCGGTGTGGGCGGGCAGCCGGGTGGTGGCCGCGGAGGCGACCAGTTCCGGCAGGTGCCTGGCCTCGGCCGCGGCGGGGTTGATCCGCCACAGCACGGCGGCCAGCCGCAGCCTGATGTCCGTACGCACCCGCTCGTCGTCGCACCCCGCGCAGGCCAGCTCCAGGTAGTCGATGGCGAGCGGGGCGTCGTCCTCGTGCAGCGCGGCCTCCGCGGCCTCCCGCAGTACGGCCGCTCCCCAGGAGCCGGGCACCTCGCCCCCCGCGAGCAGGTGCGCGGCCACCGCCGAGGGGCGGGCGCCCTGGTCCCTGAGCAGACCGGCGACCTCGCGGTGCAACCGGCCGCTCTCGGCCGCGTCCAGGCTGTCGCGGACCACGGCCCGCGCCACCGGGTCGCGGAAGCGCGGGCCGTCCACGATGCCCGCGGACTCCAGTGCCTGCAACGCCTCGTCGACGCTCCAGGAGGTGGCCTCGGAGACGCGCCCGACGGACTCGGTGTCGGCCGCCTCGCCGAGCACCGCGACGGCGGCGGCCACCTCCCAGGTGTCCTCGCCTCCGCGGCGCAGGCAGGTCAGCAGCGCCTGTCCGAACAGTTCCCCGGCGAGCGGCGGGGCGATGCCCGGCGGCCAGTGGGCCACCGCGCGGTGGCAGTCCTCGAGACACGCGCGCAGCAGCAGCGGATTGCCGCCGGTCAGCCGGTACAGCTCCGCGGCGTTGACCGCTCCGGCGGGCAGGTCGGTATACGCGGCCAGGATCTGGGCCACGCCGTCCTGGTCCAGGGGCAGCAGCCGCAGCCGGTGCACCTCTGGCTGACGCAGCAGCTCGACGGCGAACTGCGGGTCCCGCGGTCCGCCGTGCAGCGGCTGGGTGAGCACCATCAGGACACGTCCGCGCCGGGTCAGCCGGGCGAGCTGGAGCAGACACCGCAGCGACTCGGCGTCGACGTGCTGGAGGTCGTCGACGGCGATGACCACCGGTGCCTGCTCGGCCATGTCCTTCACGGCCGCGGCGAGTTGGCGGGCGAACCGGCCGGTTCCCTGGTCGGTGGCCCCGTCGGGCGGTACCGGTGGCGCGGTCGACGGCGGCACGCCGTCCATCAGTTGGGAGACGGCGCCCAGGGGGGTGCCGGCCTCGGCGGGCGACCCCGCCGCGCACAGCAGGGTGACCCCGGACCTGGTCGCCTCGTCGATGACCCATTCCAGGGTCTGGCTCTTGCCGCAGGCGATCGCGCCCTCGACCAGAACCGTTCTCCCGCTGCCGGACATGACATCCCGCAAGGAATTGCTCAAAAACTCTAACTGCGCTTCACGCTGAATAAATTCCACGACAGTGAACAGCCCCCGTTCAAACCGTTCAATTCGCATTACCCAAAAGACACCGGGAACGCAACAAAGCGCCTGCGGGTATGAACCCCCTGGCACAGATGATCCTCATCTATCCCAAACAGCCAACTCCCACCGTATCCGAAAGCCGATTCGACTCTATCGCGGCTTTCCGAAGATCGGGCAACCCCGGCGCGTTAAGGAAGCGGAAGAAGTCGGCCATCTCCGACTCGGCCGCATCCGGGCCGGCCACGGCCGGCCCGGTCACCGCCAACCCGGTCACCGCCAACCCGGTCACCGCCGGATCGGTCACACCGGCACGCCGAGCCGGTCGCGTAACCCGGCGATCACCGCCGGCCCCTCGGCCACCAGGTAGAAGTGGCCGCCGGGGAAGACCTCGATGTCGAACGGGCCCGCGGTGTGCCCCGCCCACGCCTCCGCTTCCGCGATCTCCACCTGCGGGTCGCGGTCGCCGACGAACGCGGTGACCGGGCATTCCAGCGGCGGCGCCGGGCGCGGCGCGTAGGTCTCGATGGCCCGGTAGTCACCGCGGACCGCGGGCATGATCATGCGCACGATCTCGTCGTCGGCGAGCAGATCGGCGTGGGTACCGGCAAGTCGGCGCAGTTCGGCGACGATGCCGGCGTCGTCCCTCCGGTGGACCGGATCGGGCAGCGGACGGTGGGCGGAGGGCGCGCGGCGTCCGGAGACGAAGAGCCGGGTCGGCTCCACCCCATGGTTCCGTTTCAGCCGCAGGGCCACTTCGTAGGCGACGACCGCGCCCATACTGTGGCCGAAGAACGCGGTCCTCCGGTCGACCATGGGGGCCAGCGCCTCGGCGGCCAGGTCGGCCAGGTCGTGCAGGTCCTGGACCGGTTGCTCGGTCCTGCGTTCCTGCCGTCCCGGATACTGCACCCCGATGACTTCGACATCCGGTTGCAGCGCGCTGGAAACGGGGAGGTAAAAACTTGCCGAGCCTCCGGCGTGCGGAAAACAGACGAGTCTGCGGGGTTCACTTCCGGGCGGAGCTGGGTGATAGCGGCTGAACCATGCCTCGCGGTTCACACACATCTCCAATTCGTACAAATCCGCCCAACGTGCCCAAGGAGTGCCATGCATGCGGTTTCGAAACTAGTTCGGCTCCGCACTCGCCAGTAACCCCTAATCCGGCGAGCGCCACCCCTATGAACGGAAAATGGCGAGGCAGGGGTGGCCGAAACCGGCAATCCGCGAGGACCGCTCGACCGGCTGCCCGACCGGCGGCGGTGGCGCGTCGGGCCCCGGCCGAATTTGCCGCGCGGGCGGAGGGCGGGACGGGGTAGGCGAGGGCCAGGCCGTGTCGGCAGGACACGCATGAGGTCTCGCGGAGGATCGATGGAAGCGAACACCGTTGACGGCGGCGCGAGTTGCCAGGTTCTGGTGGTCGGTGCGGGGCCCACCGGGCTGTTGGTCGCCGAGGAGCTGGTCCGGCGCGGTGTGGGGGTCCGGCTGATCGAGCGGTCCACCGAGGAGAACACGCAGAGCAGGGCGTTGGTGGTGGGAGCCCGCACCCTGGAGGTGCTCGACGACCTCGGGATCGCCGAGGAGGCGGTCGACCGCGGCCGGATCCTGCGCCGTATCGACGTCCATCCCGGCCCGGACGACGTCATCCCGCTCGAACTGGACGGCATCCGCTCGCCGTTCCCCTTCGCGCTCTCCCTCCCGCAGCCGGAGGTGGCGGATTTACTGGAGACGGCCGCGCGGCGGCAGGGCGCGGTCGCCGAGCGCGGCACCGAACTGACCACGTGCCGTCAGGACGCGGACGGCGTCACCGCGACCCTGCGGATGCCCGACGGCGCGGAGCGCACGGTTCGCGCCGACTGGCTGATCGCCTGCGACGGGGCGCACAGCACCGTACGGCGGACGGCCGGGATCGCCGGCGACCACCGTGATCTGCACCGCGCCTTCCTGCTCGCCGATGTCGCGGCCGACTGGGACCTTCCCCAGGACCGGCTGCATCCCTGGCTGGGCGGCCACGGCATCCTCGTCCTGCTTCCGCTCCCCAAGCCCGGCCACTGGCGTGTCATCGCCGATGTCCCGTCCGGCTCCGACGCGCCGGAACCGGACGAGGACATGCTCAACCGGCTGCTCGCCGAGCGCACCCCGCTCTGCGGCGCCGACGGCGGCAGCGCGATCTCCCGTGTGGACTGGCTGAGCGGTTTCGAGGTGCGCGAGTCGCTGGCCGAGCACTACCGGCAGGGGCGGATCCTGCTGGCGGGGGACGCGGCGCACACCCACAGCCCGGTCGGCGGACAGGGCATGAACGTCGGCCTCCAGGACGCGCACAATCTGGCCTGGAAGCTCGCGCTGGTCGTGCAGGGGCGGGCGGGCGCGGGGCTGCTGGACTCCTATGAGCAGGAGCGCCGTCCGGTGGCGGACCGGGTGCTGCACGCCACGACCCGCGCCACGAAGGTGGCCACGACGCACGCCCCGGTCGCCCGTACGCTGCGAGCGCAGGCACTGCGGCTGATCAGCAGGACCCCTCCCGTACGGCATCGGCTGGCCCTCGGCGTCACCGAGCTCTTCGTCGACTACGAGCACAGCCCGCAGGTCGACCGCGCCCGCAGGTCCGGCGCGGGCGGCCCCGGCCCCGGCGACCTCTCCCCCGACGCGTTCGTCCACGACGGCACGGGCTTCACCACGCTGCGGCACCGGCTGCGCGGCAGCGAACACGCCCTGCTGGTGTTCCTCGGGTACGAGGACGACGAGCGGCGGATCGCGGAGGTGACGCGGGCGGGCCGCGAGGCGCTCGGGGACTTCGGCACCGTCGTCGCGGTGAGCCGGACCCGCGGGAAGGGCGACCCCGACCGGTCGCTGCTCGGCGACCGGCACGGCGCCTGCCACCAGGCGTTCGCGGCCACCGGCCCCGGCCTGTGCCTGCTCCGGCCCGACCGCTTCATCTCCCACCGCTCCCAGGGCTGGGACATGTCCGGAGTACGGGACCGGCTGGCCGCCCTCGCACGCTGACCGGGAGCGACGGCGCCTCCGCCGTCCGGGGCCGCGCGGCCCCGGACGGCGGGCGGGCGAGGTCCCGCGCACGCCGAGGAGACACCCGTGTGACGATCCCCACTCGAACACCCGTTTCCCCGGTCCTCCTCCGGGCACGCGCATACGTGACCCAAGAGGTGACTTCGTTGGACATATTCGATGACGAGACCGGCTCGCCGCCCACCGGCGCACTGCCGATCGCGGACTACAAACATCTGCCCAAGCTCACGATCGAGGGGATCGTCCCCTCACTCCAGCGCGAAGAACTGGAAACGGTGCTGCGCTACGAGAACAGCCACCGCAACCGCACGCCGCTGATCCGCCTGCTGATGTCCCAACTCCGCGTCCTGCGGCACCGCGCGCGGTAGGACGTCGTCCTCCCCGCGGTGGCGTCACGACGGTGCCGCGTAGCAGCGGACGGCGAAGAGCGCGGCGGGGGCGGCGCCGTGCGTGGACACCACCTCGACGGACAGCTCGTCCGTTTCGAGGGGGGTGTCGAAGGTGAGGACGTTGTGGGTCTGGTGGTTGTCGGCGCGTTCTGCGACCACGCGGTCCCCGGCGCGGACGACGTAATCGCGTACGCAGAACGGCACCGCGCGCTCCTGGTGGTCCCACAGGACGGACTCCATGGCGTGGTCGGCGTCGGTGTCGAAGGTCAGGTGGAGCCGGCCGATGCGTCGGGGTTCCGGCCAGCGCAGGCGGACGGTGGGACGGCGGTCCTCGTACGCGGCGGCCCACGCGTTGGGCCGCGCCGTGGGCCGGTCGTGGCCGTTGCGGACGCCCTCCACGCTCCACGCCCTGAGCGGAGGGTCGATCGTCAGGGCGAAGTTGTGTCCGCCGGGGCGCCGTTCGGGGGTCCAGAACTCCACGCGCGGCTTGCCGACGGCATCGTCCGCCTCCTGGGTGCCTGTGTGCCGGACCGAGAGCAGGCCGGTGACGCGCCGGGTGGTGGTCCGCACCGACACGTCGTCGTTGCGGATCAGCGTCAGGAAGACGTACCGCGGCCGGTCGACCGCCGCTTCGACGTCGACCTCGATCCGCTGCCCGGCGCCGGCGTCGAGACTGAACTCCCGCGCGGCCAGCACCACATCGGGGGTGTAGTCCTCCGGCCGGTTGCCGGTACGGAGCTCCACCCGCAAGGTGGTGGGCGCGGCCACGTCGACGGTCAGCGTCATCCTCGGCAGCTTTCCCGCGTCCAGCGGCAGCAGTTGGGCGCGCGAGTGGTCGAGCGGCGCCGCGGGACCGTCGCCGGGGAGCGACCCCACGGTCAGCTCGCTCGACGCGGTGAGCGCGGCCTGCCCGGCGAGGTCGTCCGGATCGTCGAGCCGCAGGTCGGGGATGTGCTGCCCGGCACGCAGGAGTTCACGCTGAAGGGCGGGCATCCGGTCGGGTTTCGTCAGCTCCGCCGGGAGTACGCCGTCACGCGCGCACACGGCGGCGGCCATCCCGGCGGCCTGTCCGATCTGGGCGCAGGTGGCCATCACCCTGGTCGAGGCGAATGCGACGTGCGAGACGCTGATGATCCGGCCCGCCAGCAGCAGATTGCTCACGTCACGGCTGACCAGGCAGCGGTAGGGCACCTGGTAGACCCCGCGCGCGTGCAGGTGGTTGCTCCCGGCGTGCTCGCTGAACACGCCGTCGGCCGGGTGCAGGTCGAGGGACCATCCGCCGGAGGCGACGGCGTCGGCGTGGGGGCGCTGGTCGACGATGTCCTGCTGGCGGAGCATGTACAGGCCCTCGAACCGGCGGCTCTCCCGCTTGCCGGGAATCAGCCCGGCCCACTCCAGCGTCAGGTTCTTCGCCTCGGGGAAGTCACCGGAGTTCTTCAGGTGGTTCCAGACGCCGTAGACCACCTTCCAGAGCTCCCACTTGATTTCCTCCGTGTCGTGCACGGTGTCGAGACGGCCGCCGTACTCGATCCACCACAGCCGGCAGCCCTGGACCGTGGTGTCGAAGCTGCGCCAGCGGGGGATCTCGGTGATGTCGTCGAGCGCGTAGCCGGGCGGCACGAAGGTCACCGGCCGTCCGACGTCCTTGCTGTAGAAGTAGATCGACTGGCCGAGCAGGCCGCCGTACGACTCCTCGGGCGCGAAGAGTTCGCCGAATTCCTCGGTGGACTCCGCACCCATCCGGTAGGCGGCGCCGGCCAGGTAGCCGAGGACGCCGTCACCCGACGCGTCGCAGAACACCGGGGCCGTCAGCTCGTAGCGCGTGGAGTTCTGGGCGCAGAAGGCGCTCACCGAGGCGATCCGGTCGCCGTCCTTGGACACCGCCGTCGCCGCCGTGTTCAGCAGGAGGGTGATGCCCGGCTCGGCGACCGCCTTCTCCAGCAGCACGGTGTCGAACAGCACGGCGTTGCCCTCGGGGTTGCGGAACATGTTCTCCACGAGGATCTCGTCGAGCACGCCGCCCTCGCGCGACCAGCGGTTGTTGTTGAACATGTGCGCGGTGGCGCCCAGCACCCAGAGCCGTATCTCGCTGGAGGCGTTGCCGCCCAGCACGGGCCGGTCCTGGACCAGGACGACCCGCGCCCCGGCCCGCGCGGCGGTCACGGCCGCACACGTACCGGCCATTCCGCCGCCGACGATCACCAGGTCGGCGCTGAGCCACTCGGTGCGGAAGTCCCGGCTGTCGCGGGCGGGTTCGGTGGTGAGGAGAGTGCGCGGTGCGGTCATGCCGTTTCAGCGCTCCTTAGGAATCTGCTGGTTGAGGTGGCGTCAGTTCGGGCCGTGCGATGGTCACTTCGCCGCGCCGGGGCGGCCCGCCGCTCATCGCGTGCGACGGGCCGCCCCGGCAGGTGCGGGGGCAGGGTGCTAACCGGCGTCGGCGCCGATGTTGGGGGTGCCGGGGATCGCGCTCTGGTAGTAGTCCACGCCCCCGTTGCCGGAGACGGCGACTCCCGAACCCGCGGCCGGGGAACCGGAGGCGAGCGTGTACGCCTGCGGGCACGGCTGCGGTCCCGCGCCGGAGGACGGCGTCCAGGCGCAGGTGCCGCCGGTGCCGGGCGAGGTGAACAGCGGGTCGCCGAAGACCGGTCCGGTCTCCACTCCCGCGGCCTGCCACGCGGCGAAGGTGCTGTAGGTGGTGCCGCCCCAGCGCCAGGCCGGGGAGCTAGCCGCGTAGTACAGGTTGTGCGACAGGGTCATGCCGGTCTGGCCGTAGGCGTTGTAGTAGAACTGGCCGGGGTGACCGTACTGGTCCCTGTTGCCCATGTCGCAGATGTTGTCCGCGATCAGTGAGCCGCCGGCCCAGGTGCCCGCGCTGTAGCCGAAGTTGAAGCAGGCGCTGGCCGTGGACTTGGTGCTCTGGGCGACGTTGGTGAAGAAGGTGTTCCCGTAGACCGACAGTGCGTTCTTCGGCGCGTTGGGCACGACGGTCATCAGGCCGCCCTGGATCTTGGCCCAGTCGTCGTTCTCGGAGATGTTGTAGCGGTAGGTGTTGGGACCCCACACCTTGGAGTCGACGGTCGAGGTGTAGGCGAGCAGGCCGCTGCCGGCGTTGTGGTGGGTGTAGTTGTACTCGACCACCGAGTTCGTCGTGCCGCCGTCGAGGTCGATGCCGTCCCAGTCGCACCCGGCCGTGAACGCCGGGTACGGCTGCACGTTGTAGACCTCGTTGTACCTGATGGTGACGTTGTTCGAGGTGTACGTCTCGATGCCGCTCGCGCCGCCGCAGGAGGTCACGTTCGCGCCCACGTCGTGGATCACGTTGTGCTGGATCACCGCGCCGTCCCAGCCGTTGCCGGTGATGCCCGCACCCGTATCCTTCGCGGGCATGCCGAGGTTGTAGACCGTGTTGCCCTCGACCGTGACGTCGGTGATGTTCTCCCCGGAGCCCCAGCCGTAGATGCCGGGGCCGTCCGGTGAGGTCACGCTCGCGCCGTGCAGCTTGTTGTGACGGATCTGGACGTCGTTCAGGGGCCCGCTGTGCCCGTTGACCGCGTAGCCGAGGATCATGATCTCCCCGCCGAACGAGCTGCTGCTTCCGGCGGGTGTGGAGAATCCGGAGATGTCGGAGCCGGACACCGCCAGCCCCTGGGTGGCGGCCGTGCCGTTCTGGTTCTCCAGCAGGACGCCGGCCGCGGTCGTGGAGCCGTTGACCACTTTCAGTCCGGTCAACTGGAAGCCGCTGACGTTGTCGGCCGTCACGGCCGCCGAGTAGTCGCCGGTGCAGTTCGAGGAGAGGGTGGCCTGTCCGGTGCCGTAGGAGTTCACCACGAACGGCGTGGACGCGGACGACGACGGCACATTGACGGAGTTGAAGACCAGGCAGCCGGTGAAGGTCTGCCCGCCTTCGAAGGAGACGGAGCTTCCCTGGGGGAAGGTGGAGCCGTTGACCTTCGCGACGGTCTTCCACGCCTGGGCGGGTGACAGTCCGGTGTTGCTGTCGCTGCCGCTCGGCGAGACGTAGTACGTCGCCGTCGCGGCGTGTGCCACGACCGTTGTGGCGGGCAGGCAGCCGAGGACGACAGGTACGATCGCGAGTGTGAGCGCCTTTGCTCTCATGGTTCTCCCTCACTGCGTGCGTATGTCGACGCACAGGCACGCAGTCGATGAATCGTGGTGGGGGCATGCCTCGGCCAACCGCGTCCGGCGTGTACCGGCGCGGTGCCGGGCAGTCCGTGTGCGCTTCCGGGCCGCGACGTTCACGGCGTCGCGGATCCCGGATCCGGCTCCACGGGACCTCGTGCGCGCTCCTTTCCGTGGGTCGAGGTGATGTGCCCGCGCGGGCGGTACGCCTCTGCGCGGAGGCTCTGGTCAGGTATCCCGAAGGTCAGGCGGGCCGGAAGGCCGGGTATCGGGATGGTCGGGTATCGCTTTGGTCAGGTGATCCGGAAGGTCCGGCGCGCTTGGGTGCGCGAGCTGTTGCCGGTGTGGACGTGGATCTCGCCCGGCTCCACGGTGAAGATCCCGGCCGGGTCGTTCGTCCAGAAGCCGACGTCGTCGGCGCCGAGGGTGAAGCGGACCGTCCGCTCCTCCCCTGCGGCCAGCCGGACCCGGTCGAAGCCCCGCAGGCGGCGGACCGGCTGGGCGATGGCGGCCACGGGGTCCTGGACGTAGAGCTGGACGACCTCCTCCCCTTCGCGCTCGCCGGTGTTGCGGACGTGGACGGTGACCTCGACCGTCTCGCCCGCCAGGAGTTCGCGCACCGTGATCCGCTCGCGGCTGAGCGTCGGCTCGTCGAGGGCGAAGTCGGTGTAGCTCAGGCCGTGGCCGAAGGGGAATCGCGGGCCGTCCTGGACGTCGAGGTACTTCGAGACGTACTTCTCCTCCGGCACGGCCGGGTCGTACGGGCGGCCGGTGCGCTCGTGGTTGTAGTACAGCGGGACCTGGCCCACCGTCCGCGGAAAGGTCACGGGGAGCTTGCCGCCCGGGACGACGGCCCCGGTGAGCACGTCGGCGACGGCCGGGCCCGCCTCGATACCGGGGTGCCAGGCCATGACGACCGCCTGCACCTGGTCCGCCCAGTCCCCGATCGTCAACGGCCGCCCGCCCACGAGCACCACCACGCACGGCGTGCCCGTCGCGGCGACCGCCCTGATCAACTCCTCCTGGCGGCCGGGAAGTCCCAGGTCGCTGCGGACCGCCGCCTCTCCGCTGATCTCGGAGGGCTCACCCACCACCAGGACGACGGCGTCGGCGGCCGCGGCCGTCGCGACGGCCTCCGGAAGGCCGGAGACGTCGGAGCCGTCCGCGGGAACGCCGGGGGCGTGGGTGACAACCGCGTGCGGCAGGGCTTCGCGCAGGCTCCGCAGGACCGGGACGGCCTCGGGCGCTCCGGGCAGCGCCCACGTGCCCAGCAGATCGCCGCTGTCCGCGAACGGGCCGAGGACGGCGAGCGTCCCGATGGCGGTCGCGTCCAGCGGCAGCGCTCCGCCGTCGTTCTTCAGCAGCACCACGCAGCGGCCCGCCACCTCGCGGGCGGCGGCCCGTGCGGCGGCGCTCGGGGCGGTGATCTCGGCGGACTCCTCGACGTACGGCCGCTCGAACAGACCGAGCCGCAGCTTCAGCCGCAGGACGCGGGCCACGGCGTCGTCCAGCCGCTCCTGGCTCAACGCGCCGCGCTCCAGCAGGGCCGGGCCGTGGTCGACGAAGGTGGTGGACACCATCTCCAGGTCCACACCCGCCGACAGCGCCAGCCGCCCGGCGTCGGCCTCGTCGGCCGCGCTGCCGTGCGCGATCAGCTCCTGGACCCCCGTCCAGTCGCTGACCACGACCCCGTCGAACCCCCAGCCGTCCTTCAGAACGCCGGTCAGCGTACGGGGGTCGGCGTGCGCGGGAACGCCGCTGACGGTGTTGAAGGCGGCCATGACGGTGGCCGCTCCCGCCGCGACGGCGGCCTCGAACGGCGGCAGGTAGAGGTTGCGCAGCCGCTGCTCGGAGACGTCCACGGTGTTGTAGTCGCGCCCGCCCTCGGCGCCGCCGTACGCCGCGAAGTGCTTGGCGCAGGCGGCCACCCGGTCCGGCGCGGACAGGTCGTCCCCCTGGTACCCGTGCACCTTGGCCACCGCGTAGCGCGCGGCCAGATACGGGTCCTCGCCGGGGCTCTCGGCGATCCTGCCCCACCGGGGCTCGTGGGTGACGTCCACCATCGGCGAGAACGTCCAGTGGACGCCGTTGGACCGGGCCTCGGCCGCCGAGACCTCGCCGTCGGTCCGCGTCACGGCCGGGTCGAAGGCCGCCGCCTGGGCCAGCGGAATGGGGAACGTGGTGTGGAATCCGTGGATCACGTCCAGGCCGAAGACCAGCGGAATGCCGAGCCGGGACTCCTCCACCGCGATGCGCTGAACGGCGTTGCTGTTCGCGGCGCCGACCACGTTGAGCACCGAGCCGAGCAGGCCCTTGCGCGCCGCGGCCTCGACCGCGCCGGTACTGCCCCCGCCGGGACCGGTGTTCCAGGCCCAGGCGAGCTGCTGCAACTGTCCGAACTTCTCCTCGACGGTCATCCGGCCGAGCAGGTCGGCGATACGGGTCTCGTGGTCGTCGGCGCGCGCCGGGTTCGGCATCGTGGGCTCTCCCTGGTTCATCGGTCCTCCGTCCGGGTCCTGACCGCCTCGGGCCAGGCCAGCGAAATGCCGAGGGTACGGCTCAGCAGCCTTTGGTAGTCGGCCAGTTGCGCCTGGTCGGACCGGACCTTGCGCGGCGGCAGCGCCCGGTCCAGGCAGAATCCGGCCAGAGCGCCGACGGCCTCGCCGATGGCCCACTCCACGGGGTGCAGGCGGTAGCAGCCGTTGGTGATGTGGGTGGTGCCGATGTTCTTGTTGGCGGGCAGCAGATTGTCGACCCGGACCGGGATCAGCGCGCCCAGCGGGATCTGGAACGGGTAGGAGTCGATGTCGATGTAGGTCCGGCCGGTGGTGGAGGGGTGCAGGTCGATGCGGTAGCTGCCGAGGCCGACGCTGTCGTGGAAGACCTCGCTGCCCGCGCCCTCGGGCCGCGCCTGGACTCCGACGTGCTGTTCGAGGACGGTGAACTCCGCCTTGATACGGCGGGATTCGCGGATGTACGGCGTCTTGGCCAGGCCGTCCGCGGTGCCGGTGACATCGGGGCGCGGGCGCAGGCCGGGGTAGCCGGTGCCGCCGTCGGAGCGCGGGGCCTCGGTCTGGAGCCAGTGCAGGAAGGACAGCGACAGGTCGCGGCTGGCGGCGAGGGCCGCCTGCCGGGCCTCGGCGCTCACACCGAGCAGCGGGGCCTCCCAGTAGTCGATCTGGGGCCAGTTCACGACGGTGAGGTCCGAGGCGAAGGCTCCGGGCGCGAACTGCTCGCGGGCCAGGACGCGCCGGAACTGCCACAGGTCGAAGTGCTCCCCCGCGCTCTGGTCGGCGCCCATCAGCGTCCAGGTGCGCTCTTCGAGGGTGATCGGAACGACGTCGGTGAGTGAGAGCTGCGGTCCCGGCCAGAAGGGCGCGGTGGTGGTGAGCCAGTGGTCGTAGGTGTCCGGCCGGTCGATGACGTGGTCCTCGCCCGGCCGGTGTTCCAGGGCGAAGCACCAGGACACGGCCTGCTGGTCGAGGGGGTCGGCGGTGTCGGGCGCGTGGGGCTCGCCGGTCTCGTCGCGGCCCTCGGCGCCGATGACGTGTTCCACACCGGCCAGTTCCAGCAGGTCGCCGAGTTCGGTGGCGTCCGCGACGTAGGAGGCGTGGACGGTGATCCGGCGGTCGTCGTGCCGTCCGGCCAGCGTGACCGCCTCGACGCGGTCGCCCTCGGTGTGCGCGGCGACGGGCTCGTACCCGGTCAGCACGGTGATCGCGCCGGAGGCCCGCCAGGGGGCCAGCATCTCCTCGATGACGGCCGCGCCCACCCGCGGTTCGTGACACATCCGGCTGACGATGCCGAGACCCGGATCGAGTCGGGGGTCCCGCGCCGCCCCAGGCGTGAGCGGGTAGTTGCGGCGGTAGTAGTCACGCACGCGTCTGCGCAGGTCGGCGTAGCCGGGTGGGCAGGCGGGGCCTTCGATCCAGGGGTGCTCGTCGGGTGGCACGGCCTGGGCGGTGAGCTGCCCGCCGAGCCAGTCGGTGGGCTCGGTGAGCACCACCGTACGGCCGAGCCGCGCCGCCGTGAGCGCGGCCGCGACGCCGCCCAGCCCACCGCCGACCACGAGGATCTCTGTTCGTATCTCTGCCATGTGCCCAAGAACTCCTTGTCACCGGTCTCTGCCGGTCGGAACGGTCGGTTCCGGCTCGGTGGTCGTGCCGGGTGTCTTCAGGGCAGCCGTGATCGACGGACGCCGCCCGCTGTCGTGAGATGCGTGCTGTGCGGCCGCTCCTGTCAGCTCACCGCCGCGATGGTGGCGCCGGGGACCAGCGGGCACGGCACGAGGACGCTCTCGGCCCGCTTGCCGGGGTCGTCGAGCATCGCGTGCAGCTGGTCCACGGCGATCCGGCCGATCTCCTTGCGGGGGATCTCCAGCGAGGCCCACTGACCGGCGAGGTCCGCGGAAGCCCCTTCCAGTACGGCGACCGAGACGTCCTCAGGGATCTTGCGGCCCCGGCTCGCGAGGCCGTCACGCAGCGCCTCCGCGAGCCGTACGCTCTCCACCACGATGGCGGTCGCGCCGCCGTCCGCCACCTCGTCCAGCCACGCCTGGTCGAGGTCGGCCGCGCCGAGGTGGCCAGGGGAGTTGTCCGTCAGCCCGAGCCGCGCGATGGCCTCGGCGTAGCCGGTGCGGCGGTCGGCGTACGGTTCCAGTTCCAGCCAGTCGCGCACGTAGCCGAACCGCCGGTGGCCGTGGTCCGCGAGGCGCTCGACGATCTGTCCGCTGGCCGACCGGTAGTCGGGGATGATCTGCGGGATCTCCGCGCCGGGCACCTCGCGGCGGCCGATGTGCACGAAGGTGTACCCCTCGTACCAGAGCCGGGCCAGCTCGCCGCGGTCGGTCGCCACACCGAGCAGGATGCTGCCGTCGGCCAGATTCAGC
This sequence comes from Streptomyces sp. NPDC025721, assembly GCF_055558595.1. Classification (NCBI taxonomy): domain Bacteria; kingdom Bacillati; phylum Actinomycetota; class Actinomycetes; order Kitasatosporales; family Streptomycetaceae; genus Streptomyces; species Streptomyces sp. NPDC025721. Next base: position 242,926 of record NZ_JBVHMF010000003.1, read on the forward strand.
CGGTTCGTGCCGCCCCGGTAGATCTTGCGCTCGCCGTCGCCGCCGGCCCCGGTGGAGGTGAACAGCACCAGGTCGAAGCCGGTCTCCTCCGCGCGTTCCTCGATGCCGAGCAGGAACTCGAAGTAGAAGTCCTCGCGCGCGTGCGGGAAGACCCGCTCGAAGGTGTGCACGCCCAGCAGGTTGTTGCGCTGATTGCGCATCGCCCGGGCGGCGGGGTTGGCGACGTAGCCCAACTCCTTCACGGCGTCGAAGACCCGCCGCCGGGTCTCCTCCGAGATCCGCGCGGTCGCCGCGTCACCGCTGATCACCCGGGACACCGCCGACTGGGACACTCCGGCGAGCCGTGCCACGTCCGCCTGGTTGGGCGCCCTGCCGCGTCGTTGTCCTGTCATCACGCCCCCTGGAGTGCTTCCCGCCGGGCGGTGGTCGCCGCGGCGTGTGTCGTGTCGGCCATCACCCCGGCCCGGCCCTTGGCGTGCAGCCAGCACTTCGCCCAGTGGCCGTCGCCGAGGTCGGTGACCGGTGGGGCCTGCTCGGCGCACTCCTTCATCGCGAACGGGCAGCGGGGGTGGAAGCGGCAGCCCGCGGGCGGGTCGATCAGGCTGGGCGGCTCACCCAGTTCGTCGGCGCCCGCGAAGAACGCCTCGCGGTCGCCGACACCGCGCTCGGGGTCGGGCGAGGACTCGATGAGCAGCTTGGTGTACGGGTGCTGGGGGGACGCGATGACGTCCTCCTTCGGTCCCGACTCCACCATCTGCCCTGCGTACATCACGGCGATCTCGTCGCACAGGTAGCGGGCGCTGGCGATGTCGTGCGTGATGTACAGCAGCGCCAGGCCGTCCTCGGCGCGCAGCCGCTGGAGCAGATTGAGCATCTCCAGCCGGATGGACACGTCGAGCATGGAGATCGGCTCGTCCCCGAGCAGCACTTTGGGTTCCACGGCGAGCGCGCGGGCGATGACGACGCGCTGGCGCTGGCCCCCGGACAGCTCGTGCGGGAACTTCGCGGCGAATTCGGCGGCCGGGGTGAGGCTGACCTTCTCCAGCAGCAGCGTCATCCGCTGCTCGCGTTCGGCCGCGGACAGGTGCGGGTGGTGCAGCCGCAGCGCCCGGTCGAGGTTGTAGCGGACCCGGTGCATCGGGTTCAGGGAGCCGAAGGGGTCCTGGAAGATCATCTGGACCTCGGAGTGGTAGGCGCGCCGCCCCCGCCTGCTGCGGCTCACCGGCTCGCCGCGCAGCAGGATCTCGCCCCGCGTCGGCTCGTGGAAGCGGGCCAGCATCCGTGCGAGCGTGGTCTTCCCGCTGCCGCTCTCCCCCACCAGCGCCAGGATCTGACCGGGCTTCAGCCGGACCGTGGCGTCCTCGACCGCGCGGACGACGGAGGTACGGCCGAGCGCGCCGGGGGCGGTGAAGTGCTTGGAGACGTCCAGCGCCTCCAGTACATACGACGGCGCTTCGTGCGCCGCGTCGGGCGTGCGGGCCTCTTCGTCCGGAGCGGACACGGCCTCGGTCATGTGCTTGCTCATCGGGTCTCGCCTCCGTTGTCGCCGTCGGTCTCGTTGAGCAGGCACGCCGCTTCGTGTCCCGGCCCGGGGCCCACCGGCAGCAGCAGTGGCAGCCGCTCGTCGCACCCGTCCGTCCGCCGCGCGCAGCGCGGGTGGAACGGGCAGCCCGACGGCAGTCGGCGCAGGTCGGAGGGTGTGCCGGGGATGCCGTGCAGATCGCGCAGCGGGGCGTGCAGCGGCGGGAAGGAGTCGCGCAGCCCCTGGGTGTAGGGGTGCTTGGGCGCCCCGTAGATGGCCGCGGCCTCGCCCACCTCGACGATGCGGCCCGCGTACATCACGGCGATACGGTCGGCCAGCTCCAGCAGCAGCGACAGGTCGTGGGTGACGAAGACGACGGCGAAGCCCAATTCCTTGCGCAGGCGCAGCACTTGGGCGAGGATCTGCCGCTGCATGACCACGTCGACGGCGGTCGTGGGCTCGTCCATCACCACCAGCTCCGGCCCGCAGGCCAGGGCCAGGGCGATGGCGGCCCGCTGACGCATTCCGCCGGACAACTGGTGCGGGTAGTCGCGGATCCGGTCCTCGGAGATGCCGACCAGGCCGAGCAGTTCGGCCGCCCGCGCCCAGGCGGCCCGCTTGTTCAGCGCGCGGTCGTGGGCGCGCAGGACGTCGGCGAACTGGGCGCCGATGCGCATCACCGGGTTCAGCGCGTCCATCGCGGACTGGAGCACGATGGACAGGGCCGTCCACCGGTAGCGGCGCATCTGCTTGCCGTCGAGCGCGGCGAGGTCGACCGGTGGCGCGCCGTCCCTGCCGTGGAAGAGGATCTCGCCCGCGGTGGTGACGGCCGGCGGGCGCTGGAGCCGGGTCAGGGCGGTGATCAGCGTGGATTTCCCCGAGCCGGACTCTCCGGCGACGCCGAGGATCTCCCCTCGGCGCAGGGTGAAGGAGATGTCGGAGCAGGCGCGCACCGGATCGGCACCGGTGGCGTATTCGACGGTCAGGCCGCGGACTTCGAGGACGGTCTGTCCCGCGGGGATCAGCGGCCGGTGCTTCGGCTCTGTGTGGACGGTCATCAGGCCGCGCCTCCCGTCCGCGCCAGTTGCCTGGTGCGCCGGGCGGACACCGGGCGGGCGACGCGCAGTTTGGGGTTGGCCAGTTCGTCGATGCCGAAGTTGACCAGCGCCGCCGCGGTGCCGATCAGAGCGATGCACAGGCCGGGCGGCACGAACCACCACCACAGGCCGCGCAGGACCGCGCTCTGCTGCTGCGCTCCCTGGATCATCGTCCCCCAACTGATCGACGAGGAGTCGGAGATGCCGAGGAAGGCCAGTCCCGCCTCGGCCATGACGGCGCCGATCATCGCGTGCAGGAACATCGACGCGATGAGGCCGGTCAGGTGCGGCAGCACTTCGGCGAAGACCAGTCGGCGACCGCGCTCGCCGAGCATCCGCATGGCGCGTACGAAGTCGCGGTTGGCGATGCTCATGGCCTGGGCGCGCAGCGTGCGCGCGCCGCCCGACCAGCCGAAGAAGCCGATGATCAGGGCGATCGTGGTGAGCCCTGTGCCCTGGAGGTAACCGGCCACGATCATGATGAGCGGCAGCGTCGGCATGACGAGGAAGAGATTCGTCAGGAAGTTCAGGGCGCCGTCGATCTTGCCGCCGTAGAACCCGGCCGGTACGCCGACCAGGATCGCGATCGCCGTGCCGACCACCGCGCCGAGCACGCCGACGTACATCGAGCCGCGGGCACCGGCCACGACCTGGGCGAGCATGTCCTGCCCGTACTGGTTGGTGCCCAGCGGATGTCCGCCGCCGGGCGACCGGGAGATGGCGGTGGTGTCGTTGGCGCGCGGGTCCAGGCCGAGCAGGCTGTGCGTCAGCCAGGGGCCGAACACGGCGAGCAGGAGGAAGAGGACGAGGATGCCCAGGCCGATGCGGACTTTCCAGCCGCGGAGGAAGAGGGTACGCACGGCCGGTCACCCCCCTTCTCTGATGCGCGGGTCGAGCAGCACGTACACGGAGTCCGCCAGGAGGTTGGCCAGCAGCACGGTGAGGGTGATGAGGAAGAACACGCCCTGCATCACCGGGTAGTCGCGCTGTTGGAGAGAGGTGTAGAGCAGATAGCCGATGCCCGGGTAGTTGAAGACGACCTCGGTGAGCAGGGCGCCGCCGACGACGTGGCCGAGTGCGAGGGTGAAGCCGGTGAAGTTCGGCAGGACCGCGTTGCGGGCGGCGTAGCGGAGCATCACCCGGCGGCCGGACAGGCCCTTGGCCTGGGCGAGCAGGACGTAGTCCTCACGGACCGTGGTGACCGTCATGTTGCGCATGCCCAGCAGCCAGCCGCCGAAGGCCGAGAAGACGATGGTCGCCGCCGGGAGCACTCCGTAGTGCAGCACGCTCAGGACGAACGACGGCGAGAAGCCGATCGTCAGGTCGGCGTCGTATCCGCCGGCCAGCGGGAACCAGTCCAGTTGGAAGGCGAAGAGCCACAGGCCGATCAGCGCCATCCAGAAGTAAGGGACCGCCGAGACGAAGGTGGTCAGCGGGCTGACGATCGTGTCGAACCGGCTGCCCGCCTTCCAGCCCGCCATCGCGCCGATGCCGGTGCCCAGGACGAACGCGATCACGGTGGTGACGCCGACCAGCAGCATCGTCCAGGGCAGGCCCTGCCGGAGCAGGCTGGTGACCGGGGTGGGGTAGTTGCTGATCGAGACGCCCAGATCGAGGTGCGCCAACTGGCTGAGGTAGTCCAGGTATTGGCGGCCGATACCGGCGTTCGGATTGCCGAACACCTTCTGGATGGACTCCATGGCGCTCGGCGACATCTGCTGACCGCTGACGGTCTGGAGCTTCTCGACGATCGCGGCCGACGGATCGCCGGGCATCATCCGGGGCAGGAAGAAGTTCAGGGTGATCGCCGACCAGGTGGCGGCCAGGTAGAAGCCCAGTCGGCGCAGCAGGAATCCCCAGCGGCGCGGAATCCGGAACCGGCCGGCCGCCGGTACGGCGGAGGCGGCGATCGCGGTCACGCGGTGGCCTGCTTCAAGTTGAGCAGGGTGAGGGTGGCGTCGGGACCGTTGCCGGGGAAGGGCACGTAGGAGAAGTGCTCGGGGGTGGGCCAGCCGCTCCAGCGCTTGGCGTTGATCAGGACGAACCAGTAGCTGTTGTAGATCGGGCTGTACGGCACCTGCTCGGCGACGATCCGTTGCAGCTTCTCGCCCGCGCTCTTGGTGACGGCCGGGTCGGCCGACGACAGCAGGTCGGTGATCGCGGCGTCGGTCGGCGCGTCCTTCCACCGGCCGAAGTTGGTGGCGGCCGTCTGCCCGAGCGGCCGCGACGCCCGGCTGCTCAGGGCGCTGTAGACACCGGCGACGCCCGCTCCGCCCGAGGTGCTGATGGTGAGGTCGAACTCGCCGGTCTGCTGCTGCTCGTAGAGGTTGGCGCCGGGCGCGCCGACCGACTTGACCTTGATCCCCAGGTGCTCCTGCCAACCGCGGACCATCATGTTCGCGTAGGGGTCCCACCCGAAGTCCTGGTTGAACGAGAGCTTCGGAGCGTAGGACTCGCCGTCCTTGACGAGCTTGCCGCCCTTGACCTCGTAGCCGCTGAGGGCGAGTTCCCTCTTGGCCGCCTCGGCGTCGACCTGCTGCACCTTGCCCCGGTACTCGGGCAGGATGACGTCCCCATAGATCTGGTCCACCAGCCCTGTCGGGCCCGCCTCGGTGCCGGGGCGCTCCAGGGTGGTGACGATGTCCTTGCGGGGAATCGTCATCGCCAGCGCCCGCCGTACGTGGACGTTGTCGAAGGGCGCCTTCGCGGTGTTGTAGAAGAGGGAGTAGGCGCCGCCGGTCGCGTACTTCTGGTAGAGGTTGTGCCGGGGATCCTTGGCGGTGTACTCCTGCTCGCCGTTGCCCCAGGCCGCCAGCGCCCAGTCCACGTCGCCGCGCACCAACTGCGCGCGCAGGGCGTCTCCGTTGGTCGGAATGATCTTGATCTGCTTCACGGCGAACCGGCCGCCCCAGTAGTCGGTCCGCGCGCGCAGGGTGATCTGCTGGGGCGCGAACCGGTCCAGGGTGAAGGGGCCGGTGCCGACCGGGTCCGGGTTGGACCAGCTCTTGATGTTCTTGCCCTGCCAGATGTGCGCGGGCACCACCGGGACCTGGATGGAGGCGAGTTGGCTCAGCTCGCTGAAGGCGGCGTGCGGCCAGTGCACCGTGACGGTCGAGGAGTCCACCTTGGCGACGCGGTCGTACGTGGTGCCGCCGAGGTTGAAACTGGGGTCCTTCAGCGGGAGGTTCAGCGAGAAGAGCACGTCGTCGGCGGTCATGGGCTTGCCGTCGGAGAAGGTCACGTCCTCGCGCAGCTTCACGGTGAGCGTGGTGCCCGTCGGATCGAACTCCAGGCTCTTGGCCAGCCAGGGCTTGACCTTCGCGCCGTCGCTGTAGTCGACCCGCGCCAACGGCTCATAGATCATCTCGGCGTTGGGCGACTTCTGGATGGCGGGGCCGAAGACGTTGTAGTTGCGGATGAAGGTCGTCCCGCCGTCGGTCTTCCCGAAGACCAGCGCGCCCGAGCCCTTGCCCGCACCGCCCGTGGCGGCCGTACCGCTCTTGCAAGCGCTCGCCCCCAGCGGTATGGCGAGGGCCGCCCCGGCGGCGCGAGCGATAAAGGCTCTTCTGGTGGGCATGGCTGACTCCTGCTCCTCGTGAGTGGCGATACAGCGCACAAAAGGGGGTGCACATACGTATGAGCACGAGTGGCTGAGCTGTCATGGCCTCTGCTTCTACGTATGATCCGGAAACGTACGCACGTTGCCGGGAGGGGTCAAGACGGTGACGGGAAGATTTTCCAGCCACCTCAACGGCGCCTGGGACACGGCGGACCGGCTCCCCGGGACGTCACCCGGGGCCCTCCCGGCCACCGTCCCGTACGACCGGCGGGCGCGCCGGGGATGACCGCCGACGGGCGTTGACACCCCTGGGTGATCGCTCTAAGTTGGCGCACCGGCCGACGCACTTCACCGGCGCCTGACGTCATGGCCAGGCAGCGCCGGCCGTGCTTTCACTCGCGTTCGGCGCCCGGACACGACGTGCGCCGCGCGTTTTCACGACGCTTTCCCCGGCGCCTTTCGCATTCCCTTCCAGGTGCCTCGTCCGTTCGCCGCCGGGCGCATTCGCCGCTCAATGCTGAGGGACGGGGCACCCGGTACGCCCCTGACCCGAGCGGGGCCGGACCGGTGCCTCCACCGGCCCCGCTCGCCCACCGAGCCCGCGCGCGCCGTCACGCGTCCTCGCTCTCGTCCCCGTTCTCGTCGTTTCTCTCGTTCTCACTCGTCCTCGCATTCCCCGCCCCTTTTCGTATTCCAGGATTCAGGAGCCCCCGCATGTCGCGACCCGACCGGCAGCATTCCGTCTGGGGCCGTGTTCCGCGCCCCGCGTACGGCGCCGACTACAACCCCGAGCAGTGGGACGCGGCGACGTGGAAGGACGACGTCCGTCTGATGCGCGAGGCAGGGGTCAATCTGGTCTCGCTCGGCGTCTTCGCCTGGTCCTGGATCGAGCCCCGGCGGGACGCCTTCGACTTCTCCGGCCTCGACGAGGCCGTCGAGCTGCTGCACGCGTCGGGCATCGCCGTCGACCTGGCCACGCCGACGGCCGCTCCGCCCCTGTGGTTCTCGCACGCCCGCCCGGAGTCGCTGCCCGTGACCGCCGACGGACGGCGGCTGGCGCCCGGCTCGCGGCAGGCGTACTGCCCGTCGTCACCGCTCTACCGGGAGCGCGCCGCGATCGTCACCCGCCGCCTCGCCGAGCGCTACGGCGACCATCCCGCGGTGGTGATGTGGCACGTCAACAACGAGTACGCCAACGGCAACGCGCACTGCTGGTGCGAGACCTCCGCGACGGCGTTCCGCACCTGGCTGCGCACCACGTACGGCGACGACCTGGACGCCCTCAACGACCGTTGGGGCACCGGCGTCTGGGGCATGACCTACAGCGACTGGAGCCAGGTGACCCCGCCGCGCACCAGCACCAGCCGCCTCCCGCCCGCCCTGTGGCTGGACTTCTACCGGTTCAGCGACGCCGAACACCTGGCCTGCTTCCGGGCCGAGCGCGACATCGTGCGCGCCCACTCCCCCGGCCGTCCGGTCACCACCAACTTCATGGCAAGCGCCCTGCGTTGGAGCGACTACTGGCGCTGGGCGCGGGAGGTCGACATCGTCTCCAACGACCACTACCTCGGGTCCGAGGATCCGCACCGCGCCGCCGAGCTCGCGTTCGCCGCCGACCTCACCCGCGGGCTGGCCGGCGGGCGGCCCTGGCTGCTCATGGAGCACTCCACCTCCGGGGTGCAGTGGCAGCCCCGCAACATCGCCAAAGTCCCGGGCGAGATGGCCCGCAACACCCTGACGCACTTCGCCCGCGGCGCCGACGGAACGCTGTTCTTCCAGTGGCGGCAGTCCGCGTACGGCCCGGAGAAGTGGCACTCGGCGATGCTCCCGCACGGCGGCGAGGACACCCGGGTCCGGCGGGAGGCCAGCGCCCTCGGCAACGCCGTGTCGCGTCTGGCCGACGTCGCCGAGAGCACCTGCCCGCAGGCCCCGGTCGCGCTGCTCCTGGACTACGAGGCGATGTGGGCCCTGGAGCTGCCCGACCGGCCGAGCTCGGACCTGACTTGCGGCGACGCGCTCCGCACCTGGCACCGCGCGCTGTGGACCGCCGGTCTGGGCTGCGACATCGTCCCCTCCCCCGCCCCCGGTGCGCACCGGCTTCTGCTCGTGCCCTCGCTGTACGCGCTGTCCGCTTCGACGGCGCGCGCCCTGGAGGCGTACGTCGAAGGCGGCGGCCACCTGGTCGTCGGTCCCTTCAGCGGCGTGGTGGACCCCGACGACCGTGTCCATCCCGGGCCGTACCCCGGAGCGCTCCGCGATCTGCTCGGCCTGACCGTGGACGAGTACCTGCCGCTCACGGCCGGAGCCACCGTCGCCCTGGACGACGGCTCGACCGGGAACGTATGGGCCGAGCGGGTCGTCCCTGACGCCGGGACCGAGGTGGAGTGCCGCTTCGCCGACGGGCCCGCGGCCGGTGGCCCGGCGGTCCTGCGCCGCGGAAACGTCCGCTATCTCGCCACCCGCCCCGACGTCCCGTCCCTCCTGCGCCTGCTTCCCCGGTGGGCCGCGCAGGCCGGTTGCGCGCCCGCGCCCCGGGGGGCCGGCGACGGCGTGGAGGTCATCCGCAGAAGCAAGCCTTCCGGGGAGCGGTCCTGGCTCTTCGTCGTCAACCACACCGAGGCGACCGCGCATGTGGCCGCCACGGGGACCGACCTCCTGTCCGGCGCCCGCGTGCCGGGAGTCGTCGCCGTTCCGGCGGGCGAGGTGGCGGTGGTGGAGGAAGGCGGTACGGGTCCTCGCTGACGTGTCCCCTTGCCACGAGGTGCCGCGAGGTGCCGCGAGGTGCGACGAGTCGCCGCGAGGTGCCGCGGGGCAGGTCCGAGCTGTCCGCGGCGGTCGAGGCCCCGGCATGCCGTGTCACCCTCTCGCGGCGGGCATGGGCTGAGGTCAGCGGACAGGGCTGAGGTCAGCGGACGGCGGGTGGCCCCACCTCACCGAGGTGTTCGTGCGCCAGGCGGACGGCCATGGCGCCCTCGCCGACGGCGGAGGCGACCCGTTTGACCGAGCCGCTGCGGACGTCACCGACGGCGAAGACGCCCGGCAGACCCGTCTCCAGGGCGAGCGGGGCGCGGGCCAGGGGATTCCAGAGGTCCGCTGTCAGGTGGACCACGTCCTGCCCGGTGGGAATGAAGCCGCGCCGGTCCAGGGTGACGGCGTCGGCGAGCCAGGACGTGGCGGGGCGCGCACCGATGAACACGAACAGGGCGCGGACCGCCAGCGTCTGCTGCTCGCGGGTGCGGTTGTCCTCGACGACGAGGGATTCGACCCGGTCCTCGCCGGTCACCTCCCGGACTTCGGTATGCGGCCGGACATGGATCCGCGAGTGCCGCTCGATCCGGTCGATCAGGTAGCGGGACATGCTGTGTTCCAGGTCGTCGCCGCGGACCAGAAGGTGGACGGCGGGCGACTCGCGTGCCATGAACAGGGCCGCCTGACCGGCGGAGTTGCCGCCGCCGACGACGGCCACCGGATCGAGACGACAGGTCCGTGCCTCCCAGACGGTGGCGGCGTAGTGCACCCCGAGTCCTCTGAACCGCTCGACACCGGGGGCGGTCAGCCGCCGGTAGCGCGCGCCGGTGGCCACCACGATGTTGGCGGCGGTGACCGTGCCGCCGTCGGCGAGCCGCACCACGCTGTTCCCGTCGCGCTGTTCGAGGCCGGTGGCCTCGGCGGGGACGTCGATCCGGGCGCCGAACCGGTTGGCCTGTACGACGGCGCGTTCGGCGAGCTCCATGCCGGAGATCCCGGCGGGGAAACCGAGGTAGTTCTCGATCCGGGAGGAGGTGCCGGCCTGGCCGCCGGTCGCCACGGCGTCCAGCACGACGGTGGAGAGTCCCTCGGAGGCGCCGTACACCGCGGCGGCCAGGCCACCGGGTCCCGCGCCGACCACCACCAGGTCGCAGACGGCCTTCGCGGCGGTCCCGGCGCGCAGCCCGATGACCCGGGCGAGCGCGGCGTTGGAGGGATTGCGCAGCACCTGGTGGTCGTTCCAGACGACGATCGGGGTCTCCTGCGGAGCGATCCCCAGGCGCGTGAGCAGCGCCTCGGCCTCGGTGTCCTTCTCCAGATCGAACCAGCGGTGCGGGAGGCGGTTGCGGGCGGCGAACTCCAGCAGCCGCCGGGTGTCGGAGGAGAAGGCGGAGCCGATGATGCGGAAGCCCTTGCCCGCGCCGGCCAGCATCGTACGGCGCAGCAGGTAGGCGCGGAGGATCACGTCGCCGAGCGCGGGTTCGCGGCTGAGCAGATCGCGCAGGGCCGCCGAGCCCACCGCCAGGACCTCGCCCGGTGTTCTCACCACCGCGCTGAGGAAGGCGGTCTGGCCCTCCAGCACGCCGAGTTCGCCGAGGAAACTGTGCGGACCGTGCACCTGGACGACGTGCTCCTGGTCGCCTTGGCCTTCGACCACGGCCACCGTGCCGCTGAGGACGACGAAGAACTGTTCAGTGCGTTCGCCCGCCCGGAAGAGGTGTTCCCCCTCCCTGACCTGCCGCACCTGTCCGGCGGGGTCCAGGAGCGCGATCTGGTCGTCCGTCAGCCGCGGGTAGGCGTCGTGAACGTCGGCGGTCGGGGTCAGGGGCGGCATCACGACGGTTCGCTTCCTTCGTCAGGAACAGCGGTGGACACGTACGGCAGAGGAGGGGAACAGAGGCGGACGAGGTGTCGGAGGCGCCGTGCGAGCCCGCCCGGCTCAGACCATCGACTCGTGGACGAAACACCACCGCCAGTCCTCGCCGGGCTGGAACGACCGCACGATCGGGTGCCCGTCGGCTGCCGCGTGGGCACGGGCGTGCCGCATCGGCGAGGAGTCGCAGCATCCGACGTGGCCGCAGGTCAGGCACAGCCGCAGGTGCACCCACGGAGTCCCCATGCGCAGGCAGTCCTCGCAGCCCTGCGGTGTCCTGGGCGTCACGGGCCGGACCATGGACAGGTGCGGGTCGGGAAGAGTGGTCATCACGGCCTCCTGGTCGCGGGATCGGCCGGTCCGGGGGACATCGACAGCGACTCGTTCACCCACTGGCGGAGCGCGTTCGCGGGCGCGGCGCCGGTCTGGCGGGCGACGGGCCTGCCGTGGTCGAGGATCAGCAGGGTGGGGACGGCCTGGACCTCGAACCGTCTGGCCAGGGCCGGTGACGTGTCGATGTCGACCTTCACGAGCTTGATCCGGCCGGCGAGGTCCTCGGCGACCTGTTCCAGGGCTGGGCTCACCATCCGGCAGGGGCCGCACCAGGTGGCCCACAGGTCGACCAGCACGGGCAGGCTCGCCTGCTCGGCGACCTCACCGAAGTCGGCGTCGCCCGCTTCGGCGATCCACGGCAGCGGCGCCCGGCAGTTTCCGCAGCGCGGACTGCCGCCCGCCGCGGCGGGTACGCGGTTGGTCCGGCCGCAGTTGGCGCAGACGACGGTCCGTACCCGGGCCTGCGCGCCAGTGGTGCCGTCACGGGCCGGGCGGTCGTCGCGGCCTTCCTGAGAGGTGCTCATCACGCCTCCTGCGGCTGGTCCTGGAGGGAGACGGTCAGTTCGCCGCCCGCGGCGTCGACCACGATGGTCACGCCTTCGCGTGCCTCGCCGCTGAGCAACGCCCGGCCGATCCTGGTCTCGACCTCGTGCGAGATGAAGCGGCGCAGCGGCCTGGCTCCGTAGACCGGGTCGTAGCCCTCGGCCGCGATCAGGTGGCGGGCCGGCTCGGTGAGGACGAGCGTGACGCGCTGTTCGGAGAGGCGGTCGCGCAGTTCGTCGAGGAGCAGGTCGACGATGCGCTCGATCTGCGCGATGCCGAGCGGGTGGAAGAGGACGATGTCGTCGACGCGGTTGAGGAACTCGGGGCGGAAATGACCGTTGAGTTCGGTCATCACCAGCGCCCGCGCCTCGGGCTTGATCTCGCCGGCCTGGGTGGCGTCCTGGAGCAGGTACTGCGACCCGAGGTTGGAGGTCATGATGATCACGGTGTTGCGGAAGTCGACGGTACGTCCCTGCGCGTCAGTGATCCGGCCGTCGTCCAGCACCTGGAGCAACGTGTTGAAGACGTCGGCGTGCGCCTTCTCGATCTCGTCGAACAGGACGACGGAGTACGGCTTGCGGCGGACCGCCTCGGTGAGCTGGCCGCCCTCCTCGTAACCCACGTATCCGGGGGGCGCGCCGACCAGGCGGCTGACGGTGTGGCGTTCCTGGTACTCGCTCATGTCGAGGCGGATCATGTTGCTCTCGCTGTCGAACAGCGCCGCGGCCAGCGTCTTGGCCAGCTCGGTCTTCCCGACACCGGTCGGGCCGAGGAAGATGAACGAGCCGATCGGCCGCCGCGGGTCGCGTACCCCGGAGCGGGCCCGTATCACCGCGTCGGTGACGAGCTGGACGGCCTCGTCCTGGCCCACGACCCGCTCGCGCAGGATCTCGTCCAGCTTGAGCAGCTTCTGCCGTTCACCCTCCTGAAGGCGGGTGACGGGGATACCGGTCCACGCCGAGACGATCTCGGCGATCTCCTCGGCGGTCACCACCTCGCGCAGCAGTCGGCTCTCGCCCTGCTTGTTGGCGAGCTGTTCCTCCTCGGCGGTCAGCCGACGCTCCAGTTCGCTGACGGTTCCGTAGCGCAGCTGGGCGGCCCGGTTGAGGTCGTAGGCGCGTTCGGCCTGCTCGGCCTCCTGCCGGGCGCGTTCCAATTCCTGGCGCAGTTCCTGGACCTTGCGGATGGCCTGGCGCTCGGCCTCCCACTGGGCGTGCTTGGCGTCCACCTCACCGCGCAGGTCGGCCAGTTCGCGCCGCAGGTCCTCCAGGCGGGCGCGGCTGGCCGGGTCGGTCTCCTGGTCCAGCGCGGCCTCCTCGATCTCCAGTCGGGTCGCCCGCCGGGTGAGTTCGTCGAGTTCGGCGGGCATGGAGTCGATCTCGGTCCGCAGCCGGGCGCATGCCTCGTCGACCAGGTCGATGGCCTTGTCCGGGAGGAAGCGGTCGCTGATGTAGCGGTGGCTGAGGGTGGCCGCGGCGACCAGGGCGTTGTCCTGGATCTTGACGCCGTGGAAGATCTCCAGGCGCTCGCGGATGCCGCGCAGTATGGAGATGGCGTCCTCGACGGTCGGCTCGTCCACCTGGACGGTCTGGAAGCGGCGCTCCAGGGCGGCGTCGGACTCGATGTGCTTGCGGTACTCGTCCAGCGTGGTGGCCCCGATCATGTGCAGCTCGCCGCGGGCCAGCATCGGCTTGAGCATGTTGCCCGCGTCCATCGCGCCCTCGGCGGCGCCGGCCCCGACGACGGTGTGCAGCTCGTCCACGAACAGCAGGATCCGGCCCTCGGCGCCTTTGACCTCCGACAGAACGGCCTTGAGGCGCTCCTCGAACTCGCCGCGGTATTTCGCCCCGGCCACCAGCGACCCCATGTCGAGCGAGAACACCGTCTTGTCCCGCAGCCCTTCCGGCACGTCGCCGCGCACGATCCGCTGGGCCAGACCCTCGACGATGGCGGTCTTGCCGACGCCCGGTTCGCCGATCAGGACGGGGTTGTTCTTGCTCTTGCGGCTGAGGATCTGGATCACCCGGCGGATCTCGGCGTCCCGGCCGATCACCGGGTCGAGGCGGCCGGTGCGGGCCTCCACGACGAGGTCCCGCCCGTACTTCTCCAGGGCCTCGTAGGCGTCCTCAGGAGTGGCGGAGGTGACCCGTTGGTTCCCGCGCACCGTGGTGAGGGCGGTGAGGAAGGAGTCCTTGGTGACGCCCTGTTCACCGAGTCGCCGACCGGCCGCGCTGGTCGCCCCCTCGTCCACCAGCGCCAGCACCATGTGCTCGGTGGAGACGTACTCGTCCTTGAGCCGCTTGGCCTCCTGCTCGGCGCTGTCGAGCAGCCGGGCCAGCCGCTGGGTCACCATTACCTGGCCGGGGGCGGCGCCCGGACCCGTCGTGCGGGGGCGTTTGACGAGATCGGCCTCGACCGCGGCCCGCAGGGCGGCCGGGTCGGCACCGGCGTCGGCCAGCAGACGGGTGGTCAGGCCATCGCGCTGATCGAGCAGGGCCAGCAGCAGGTGCTCCCCGTCGACCTCGGTGTGGCCCATACGGACCGCGGCACTCTGTGCTTCCTGGAGCGCTTCCTGGGATTTCTGGGTGAGGCGATTCATGTCCATGGTGTGGGCTCCTTGGCGGCTCGTTCGCTGCGCCGCAGTGCGGTTTCCAGGCGTTCGATGCGGTCGAGCATGTCCAGGACGACGCCGATGGCCGCGTAGTTGAGACACAGTCCGTCCCGCAGCCGCTGCACTCGGGCGAGGGCCGACGGCGCGCTCGCCAGGAACCACAGCCGGCCCCGGGCGTCACGCTCGGCGTCGACAAGACCGAGAGCCACGAAACGCCTGACGAGTTCGGGCGACAGTCCACTGCGGCCGGCCACCGCGGCCATGGAGAGCTGATAGGGGCTGGTACTGGTCCGGTAGACGCGCACCAGCGGATAGGCAGCCCTGGAGCCGGGCTGTCCGGCGCCTTCGGCGGGAGAACGGTGTTCGGCTCTCATGTCTGCTTCCTCGGGTCGAAGGAGGAGACCGCGGCCAGTTCCTCGAACAACTCACGTTCACGCGGGCTGGGCGAGGGCGGCACCATCACCTGGATTTCGGCGTAGAGGTGGCCCGGGGAACCTTTGGGGCGTGGCATCCCCTCGCCGCGCAGCCGCAACCGGCGGCCGGTGGAGGTACCGGGCGGCACATGCGCCTTGACCGTCCCGCCCGGACCGGAGACCGGCACCGTCGCCCCCAGCGCGGCCTCCCAGGCGGTGACCGGCAGATCGACGTGGACGTCGTGCCCGACGAGCCGGTAGCGGGGATGGCGGGCGATACGGACCACCAGATAGAGGTCCCCGGCGGAACCCGGGCCGCGGCCCCGGCCGCCCTCCCCCGCGAGCCGGATGCGCTGCCCGTCGACGACGCCCGCCGGGATGGTGACGTCGTAACTGCGCTCCCCGCCGGGCCCGCCGAGGGTGATCTTCCGTCGGCCGCCGCGGTACGCCTCCTCCACGCTGAGGGTGAGTTCGGCCTCCTGGTCCGCGCCGGGGATCGGGCTGCCCCGCCCGGCGCCGCGCGCCCGGCCGCCGAACACGCCTCCGAAGAGATCCTCGAAGTCCACGCCAGAGGCGTCGAAGTCGGACTCGGTCCAGGTCCGGGCGCCTGCCCGGCCGTCGCCTCGGGTGCCGGCGAAGGGACTGCCGCGGTACGCGCCGGCTCCGCCGCCGAAGCCCTGGCCGGCCGCGACGCGCTCGTCGTAGTCCTCCGGGATCTGCCGGAAGTCCGGGCCGAAACGGTCGTAGCGCGACCGGGTGCCGGGGTCGGAGAGCACGCTGTACGCCTCGTTGATCTGCTTGAAGCGCTCCTCGGCGGCCGGATCGCGGTTGACGTCCGGGTGGTAGCGGCGAGCCAGGGTACGGAACGCCTGCTGGATCTCGGCCGCGTCGGCGCCGCGCGGGACGCCGAGCACCTCGTAGTAGTCCTCTGCCATGGCGGCCTCACTCCTGCTTGCGGCTGACCGCCACCGCGGCCGGCCGCAGCTGGTGACCGGGGTCGCCATAACCGGGCCGCAGCACCTGGACGACGGTGCCCGCAGGTGTGTCGGGTTCATCCACCACGGACACCACCTCGTGCTGCTCGGGGTGGAAGGGGACGCCGGTCTCCTCGTAGCGGGGGTAGCCGAGGCTTCGCAGCACCTCGACGGCCTGGTCGCGTACCGCCCGGACTCCGCTGACGATCGCGCCGCGGTCGTCGGCGCCCGCGTGGGCGAGGGCCAGTTCCAGGTTGTCGACGACCGGGAGGAACGCCGCGGCCACCTTGGCCCGCTCGGCCTCCCGTTCCCGGGGAAGCTCACGGGCGTAGCGCTTGCGGAGATTGTCGAGGTCGGCGAGGGCTCGCCGCCACCGGTCCTCCAGCTCCTCCGCACCGGGGCCGCGGCGCGTGGATTCCGCCTCCCGCTCCCTGGCTTCCGGGGCCCGCGGGGGCGTCCGCGGTGCGGCACTCCGCTCGGGCGACGTCGGCTCGGGCGGCGTCCGCTCGGACTCGGGCGGCGTCGGCTCGGGCGGCGTCGGCTCAGACTCGGGCGGGGAGCGGTCCTCGGCGGGACGCGTCTGTTCCTGGTCCGACATGTCGCCGCCTCAGCTCTTGTCGAATTCGGCGTCGATGACGTCGTCGTCGCCCCTCGGGGAGCCGCCCCCGGGCCCCTGGCCGGGCTCGGCTCCGCCGCCCCCGGCTCCGCCCGGTTCAGCGGCGTGGGCGGCCAGCGCCGCGTGGATCTGCTGGAGTTCGGAGGTCAGGCTCCGGGACCGTTCCGCCGGAGCCTCCTCCTTGACGGCGGTACGCGCCTCGTCGGTGAGCAGTTGAGCGCGGGCGCGCTCGTGCTCCGGTGCGGCGTCGCCGAGGTCGTCCAGCCGGCGCTCCACCTGGTAGGCGGCGGCGTCGAGCTCGTTGCGGGCGTCGATGGCCTCGCGCAGGGCCTGGTCGCTGGTGCGGTTGTTCTCGGCCTCGTTGATCATCCGTTCGACCTCGGACGGGTCGAGGTTGGAGCCCTCGCTGATGGTGATCGACTGCTCGGCGCCGGTGTCCCGGTCCTTGGCGCTGACCTTGAGGATGCCGTTGGCGTCGATGTCGAAGGTGACCTCGATCTGGGTCTCCCCACGCCTGGCCGGCCGCAGGTTCTCCAGCCGGAAGCGGCCCAGCACGCGGTTGTCGGCTGCCAGTTCGCGTTCGCCCTGAAGCACGACGATGTCCACGGCCGGCTGGTTGTCCTCGGCGGTGGAGAAGGTCTCGGACCGGCGGGCGGGGATGGTGGTGTTCCGGTCGATGATCTTGGTCATCACACCGCCGGCCGTCTCGACGCCCAGCGACAGGGGGGTGACGTCCAGGAGCAGGACGTCCTTGACCTCGCCCTTGAGCACGCCTGCCTGGACGGCGGCGCCCAGCGCCACCACCTCGTCCGGGTTGACGCTCATGTTCGGGTCCCTGCCGCCGGTCAGCCGGCGGACCAGGTTCTGCACGGCCGGTATGCGGGTCGAGCCGCCGACGAGGATGACCTCGTCGATGTCGTTGTCGGTGACCTTGGCGTCGCTCATCGCCGTCCTGACCGGTTCCAGGCAGCGCTCCACCAGGTCCGAGGTGATCTGCTCGAAGGTGGAGCGGCGGACGGTCTCGGTGAGGTGCTTCGGCCCGGAGGCGTCCGCCGTGATGAAGGGCAGGCTCACCTGGGTCTGGGTGACCGAACTCAGCTCCGTCTTCGCCTTCTCGGCCGCCTCGAACAGGCGCTGCAATGCCTGCGGGTCCTTACGCAGGTCGATGCCTTCGGACGCCTGGAAGCCGTCCGCCAAGTGGTCCACCAGTCGGCGGTCGAAGTCGTCGCCGCCCAGATGGGAGTCGCCCGCGGTGGCGCGGACCTCCACGACGCCGTCGCCGACGTCCAGCAGGCTCACGTCGAACGTGCCGCCGCCGAGGTCGAAGACCATGACCGTCTCGTGGCCCTGCTTGTCCAGCCCGTAGGCCAGCGCCGCGGCTGTCGGTTCGTTGATGATCCGCAGGACTTCGAGGCCGGCGATCTTCCCGGCGTCCTTGGTGGCCTGGCGCTGGGCGTCGTTGAAGTACGCCGGTACGGTGATGACCGCCTCCGTCACCTTCTCGCCGAGCGACTTCCCGGCGTCGTCGGCGAGCTTGCGCAGCACCTGCGCGCTGATCTCCTCCGGCGCGTACTGCTTGCCGCTCACCTCGAAGCGGGCCACCCCGCCGGGCCCCTCGACCACGTCGAAGGAGACCGCTTTGGCCTCGTCGGAGATCTCGTCGTAGCGACGTCCGATGAACCGCTTCGCGGAGGTGATGGTGCCTTTGGGGTTGAGGATCGACTGCCGGCGCGCGAGCTGTCCGACCAGCCGCTGGCCGTCATCGGAGAAGGCGACCACCGACGGGGTCGTCCTGGCCCCCTCCGCGTTCGGGACGACGGTGGGCTCACCGCCCTCCCAGACGGCGATGACCGAGTTGGTGGTACCGAGGTCGATGCCTACTGCCTTCGCCATAAGAATCTCCTCCGTCGCGAGGCGGAACCGGCCGGCGGGCCGCCGGGCGCACGGCGCCGGACCCGCACAGTCTGCGAGCCTTACGCAGTACGCGGTGGACTTCCTCGCCCTGGGATGACCAATCCGCGCCGCCTTTCCGGTCCCCGAGGACGGGGGGCGGCGACGGCTCGCAGGTGAGGGCCCGTGCCGAGCGGCGTACGTTGAGAGGGGGCTGATTCGAGCCGCGAATGGACCTGCGATGGACGCTCTTCCGTTTCCGACCGCCGACCCGCCTCACCCCGTGCCGCTGCCGGGGGCCGCGCGTCACGCGCTGCTACGGCTGGTGACGGTCATGCTCGACGGCGACGACGAGCGAGAGGTGCTGTGGGGTGCCATGGCGGCGATCGCCGCCGCCGGTCCCTTCGTCGCCGAAGCGGCGTACGCCGTGCACCATGGTGCGGCGCGGCGCTGCCCTCCACGCCCGGAGGCTGCCTCCGCCGACGCCCGACCGGGGAGCACCGTGGCGCGGGGGCCCGGTGCGGAGCCGAACGGCCGGGCCCCGGCCGAGGCAGCCGCGGAGATGGTGGCCGCCGATCGGCTCGACCGGCGGATCGACGCTCTCGACGGCCGCAGCCGGAATCTGTACCGGGCGGACGGACGGTGGGCGCGGGCCGTCGCGCTGCGATACGGGGACGACTGCCTCGGCTATCTCGTCGTCGGGGGCGCGACCGCACCCTCGACCGACGAAACCGCGCTGACGGATCTGCTCGCGCAGCAGACCGGGATCGCCCTGGCACGCCTCAGCGGGCGCCGGGGAGAGCCGGTCGGGGCCCGCTCACACCATTGGCCGGGGATCGCAGGGCCGCCGCCGGCAGAGAGCCTCTCGCCGGCTGCCGCCCCCGGCGCGAGCGTCTCCGCCCTGGCCGCACGGCTCGCCGCTGACCACGCGCTCTCCCGGGCCGCTGCCTCGGGCAGCGGTGAGTCGGGAGTCCTGGAGGCCCTGCGCGACCATACGGGATTCGCGGTCCTCACCGAGGACCGCTTCGGCAACCCGCGAGCCTGGGCGGGTCACGGCGGGGGCGAACCCCGCGGGCGGCCCGGGAGTGGGCCGCGCCCGGCCCCGGGACACCGGGACCGGGAGGCCCTGATCCGTGACGCGCGCCACCGTCCCGGCGCCGTCCGCGACGGGGACCGGCTGTTCGTCCCCATCGAAATGGCCGGGGAAGTGCTCGGCGTGGCCGCGTTGGTCGATCCTGACCGGCGGGCGACGGAAACGGACTGCTCAGCGCTCGAACAGGCCGCCTTGGTGCTGGCCCCCGCGCTCTCGCACGAGCGCAGGCTGGCCGAGCTGGAGCCCCTGCTGCGCCACGGCCTGGTCGACCGGCTGATTTCGGGCGAGACGACCGACGACGACTTCGCCCGGGCGGCGGTCCTCGGCCACGACCTGCACCGGCCGTACAGGGTCGCCGTACTGGAGTGGGCCGGGACGGTCGGCAGGGCCGCGCTCGGCGACGCGGCGGCGCGGGCGGCCCGGCGGCTGCGCCTGGACGTCCTCGTCGGCTCGCGCGGCTCGGCCACGGTCGTCCTGGAGCCCCGGGGAGACCGGGGTGCCCCGGAAGGCGCGCTGTACAGGGCCGTCTCGGAGGAGCTCGGCACCGGGGCCGGAGCCGTCGGCATCGGCGGCCGCTGCGAGGTCGTCGCCGATCTGCCGCGCTCCTACGACGAGGCCGTCCGCGCCCTCGCCGTCCGCCGCGGTTCCCAGGACCCGTACGGCAGCACCGGCTTCGAGGAGCTGGGCCTGTGCCGCATGCTGGGCACCGGCGAAGGCGAACGGGAAGCCGACCGATTCGTCCGCGAATGGCTGGGACGCCTGCTGGACTACGACTCCCGCCACCGCACCGGGCTGGTGACGACACTCTCGCGCTATCTGGAGAGCGGCGGCAGCTACGACGCGACCTCCGAGGCACTCCACATCCACCGCAGCACAGTCCGCTACCGCCTCCAGCGCATCTGCGAGATCACCGGCCACGACCTCGGTGACGTCGAGACGCGCCTCAACCTGCACATCGCCACCCGCATACGCAATGTGCTCGCACCCTCGCCGTGAGACGCGGACACCGGCGCCGTGATCCGGCCCTGGTGAGCCGGACCGGCGCTGCGGCGCGGCCCCGCATCGCCTGAGCCTGCCTTCTGCCGTGGGGCGGCTGACACCAGGCGGCACGGACGTGGGCGGGCAGGAAGGACCGACCGCCCGCCGTCAGCGGCGTCCGCGGTGGTGGTAGCGGGCGGCGACCAGGCTCATCGCGCCCAAGGGGTCGGCGACCACCTGCGAGGCGGAGAAGTAGATGTTGCCGCGGACCTGCGGGTAGCGGGCGCAGAAGTCGAGGTGGCGGGTCAATTCGGCCGGGTCCTGCCAGGCGTCGGGCTGGCCCGCGACGCCGACCTTGTACAGGGCCTCGCCGATGTAGAGGCGCACGTTGGTGCCACGGACGACGTCGGACCACCAGGGGACGAGGGCGGCGTAGTCGGCCGCCGCGAAGCCGATGTTCCAGTAGACCTGGGGAACGATGTAGTCGATCCACTGCTCCCTGACCCACTTGCGGGTGTCCGCGTGCAGGTCGTCGTAGGTCTGGACGCCCGCGGTGGTGGCCGAGCCGAGCGGGTCGGTGGCGGCGTTGCGCCAGACGCCGAAGGGGCTGATGCCGAACTGGGTGCTCGGCCGAATCCGCTTGATCCTGGCGGCGGTCTCGCGCACCAGGCGGTCGGTGTTGTCCCGCCGCCAGGCGTCGCGGTCGGGGAATCCGGCGCCGTACCGCGCGTAGGCGGCGTCGTCGTCGAAGACCTGGCCGGCGACCGGGTACGGGTAGAAGTAGTCGTCCCAGTGGACGGCGTCGATGGGATAGCGGCGGACGGCGTCCAGCATCGCGTCCTGCACGAAACGTCGGACCTCGGGCAGTCCGGGGTTGTAGTAGAGCTTGCCGCCGAAGGGCACGATCCACTCGGGGTGGAGGCGGGCCGGGTGGGTGGGGGCGAGCTTGGTGACGTCGGTGTCCATCGAGACGCGGTACGGGTTGAACCAGGCGTGCAGTTCCAGGCCGCGGCGGTGCGCCTCGCGCACCGCGGTGCCCAGCGGGTCCCAGCCGGGGTCCTGCCCCTGAGTGCCCGTCAGGTACCGCGACCAGGGTTCGTACGCCGACGGCCAGAAGGCGTCGGCGGTCGGCCGGACCTGGAACACCACCGCGTTGAGCCCCCGTTCGACGGCGGTGTCCAACAGGTCGAGCAGTTCCTGACGTTGCTGGTCGGCGGGGAGTCCGGGGGCCGAGGGCCAGTCGGTGTTGGCGACCGAGGCGATCCACATGCCGCGCAGGTCGCGGCCGTGACCACCGGGTCCGCCGTGACCCGCGGGACCCGGTGCGCCCTGGGGGGCGCGGGAGGGTTCGGCCGCCCGCGCCGCCGAGCCGGGGATGACGGCGGCCAGCGCGCCCGCCGCCGCGACAGTGAAGGTCCTGCGGGTGAGCCGGTCCATCCGTGCCTCCTGATCATCCGTCATGATCCGCCGATGATGGGTGACTTCCGGCGCCGGGGCAACCCGCCGTTCGGTCCACTCCCTCGCGCGGCCCCCGCCGGGACGGAGCGTTGACGACCCCTTCTCGGGCGTCGGCGCGGGCGCTAACATCATGGGAGCGCTCCCATACCTCCTATGTATAGCGCCACCGTCCATCCCCCCACCACCCGCACGCGCGGGCCCGGCGCGGCCCGCGTCCGTACGGAGAGGACGCCTTTCCATGCTCCGCAGACCACTCGCCGCGCTCGTCGCGGCCCTGTCCCTGATAGGCGGCGCCTCCGCGGTCGCCGCGGTCACCGCCACGGCCACCGCGGCACCGGCCACCGCCGCACCGGCCGCCGTCGCGGACACGTACTCCTGGAAGAACGTCAGGATCGACGGCGGCGGCTTCGTGCCCGGCATCGTCTTCAACCAGTCGGAGAAGAACCTCGCCTACGCGCGGACCGACATCGGCGGCGCCTACCGCTGGAACGAGGCCACCAAGTCCTGGACGCCGCTGCTGGATTCGGTGGGCTGGACCGACTGGAACAGGAACGGCGTGGTCAGCCTCGCCACCGACGCGCTCGCGCCCGACAAGGTCTACGCGGCCGTCGGCATGTACACCAACTCCTGGGACCCCGACAACGGCGCCATCCTGCGCTCTTCCGACCGCGGCGCGACCTGGGCGGCGACCGCGCTGCCGTTCAAGCTCGGCGGCAACATGCCCGGCCGCGGCATGGGCGAGCGGCTGGCCATCGACCCCAACAAGGACAGCGTCCTGTACTTCGCCGCGCCGAGCGGCAACGGGCTGTGGCGCAGTACCGACTCCGGTGTCACCTGGGCGAAGGTCACCGCCTTCCCCAACGTCGGGAACTACGTGGCCGATCCGTCCGACAGCAGCGGCTACCAGAGCGACAACCAGGGCGATGTGTGGGTGACCTTCGACCCGCGCACCGGCACCAAGGGCTCCACCACGCAGACCGTCTACGTGGGTGTGGCCGACAAGGCCAACACCGTCTACCGCTCGACCGACGGCGGCGCCACCTGGTCCCGGCTGGCGGGCCAGCCCACCGGGTACATCGCGCACAAGGGCGTGCTGGACGCGGTGAACGGCTACCTCTACCTCGCCACCAGTGACACCGGCGGCCCGTACGACGGCGCCAAGGGCCAGGTGTGGCGGTACGCGACCGCGACCGGCGCGTGGACCAACATCAGCCCGATGTCCGACGCGGACACGTACTTCGGCTACAGCGGTATGACCGTCGACCGGCAGCACCCCGGCACGATCATGGTCACCGGCTACAGCTCGTGGTGGGCCGACACCCAGATCTTCCGCAGCACCGACAGCGGCGCGACCTGGACGCGGGCCTGGGACTTCACCAGTTACCCCAACCGCGCCGACCGCTACACCATGGACGTCTCCTCGTCGCCGTGGCTGAGCTGGGGCGCCAACCCGTCGCCGCCGGAGGAGACCCCCAAGCTCGGCTGGATGACCGAGTCGCTGGAGATCGACCCGTTCAACTCCAACCGCATGTGGTACGGCACCGGGGCCACCGTCTACGGCACCGACAACCTCACCAACTGGGACACCGGGGCGAAGTTCACCGTCAAGCCCAACGCCAAGGGCCTGGAGGAGACGTCGGTCCAGGACCTGATCAGCCCGCCGACCGGCGCGCCGCTGATCAGCGCGCTCGGTGACATCGGCGGCTTCCGGCACACCGACCTCACCGCCGTGCCCCCGATGATGTTCACCCAGCCCAACTTCACCACCACCACGAGCCTGGACTTCGCGGCCACCAACGCCAACACCATGGTCAGGGTCGGCAACGCGGACAGCGGCGCGCATGTCGCCTTCTCCACCGACAACGGCGCCAACTGGTTCGCGGGCACCGACCCGTCCGGGGTCAGCGGCGGCGGTACGGTCGCCGCGGCGGCCGACGGCAGCCGCTTCCTGTGGGCCCCGTCCGGTACCGGCGTCAAGTACTCGGCCGGCTTCGGCGGTTCCTGGTCCGACTCCACCGGCATCCCGACCGGCGCGGCCATCGGCTCCGACCGGGTCAACCCGAAGAAGTTCTACGGCGTCTACGGCGGCAAGTTCTACGTGAGCACCGACGGCGGAGCGACCTTCGCCGCGACGGCGGCCACCGGGCTGCCCGCGGAGGCGGGCAAGCTCAAGGCGCTGCCCGGCGCCGAGGGCGACGTGTGGGTGGCGGGCGGCAGCACGGGCGGCGCGTACGGCCTGTGGCACTCCACCAACTCCGGCGCGAGCTTCACCAAGCTGGCCAACGTGCAGGAGGCCGACACCATCGGCTTCGGCAAGGCCGCCCCCGGCGCGGCCTACCAGGCGCTCTACACCAGCGCGAAGATCGGCGGCGTCCGCGGCATCTTCCGCTCCACCGACGCGGGCGCGAACTGGGTGCGGATCAACGACAACGCCCACCAGTACGGCGTGACCAACACCGCGATCACCGGCGACCCCCGGGTCTACGGCCGCGTCTACATCGCGACCAACGGCCGCGGCATCATCTACGGCGACACCTCGGACGGCTCCGGCGGTACGACTCCGCCGACCACCCCGCCCACGACTCCCCCGACCACACCTCCGACGACCCCGCCCACCACGCCTCCCACCGCCCCGCCGACCACACCGCCCGGCTCCGGCGCCTGCTCGGTGGCGTACGACGTCACCAATTCCTGGCCCGGCGGCTTCCAGACGTCGGTCACGGTCAAGAACAACGGCTCGGCGGCGATCTCGAACTGGAAGCTGACCTGGTCCTTCGGCGGCGGCCAGACCATCACGTCGCTGTGGAGCGCGAACTACACGCAAAGCGGTGCGGCCGTGACGGTCACGGCGCCGAGCTACGCGGCGGTGCTGCCCGCGGGCGGCTCCGCGACCTTCGGCTTCACCGGCAGCGCGCCGGGGACGAACACCTCCCCCGCCGCCTTCTCGCTCAACGGTTCCGCCTGCTCCGTGGGCTGACCCCGGCTCCTTCGGCTACGCGCGGGACCGGCACCCGGCCGGTCCCGCGCGTACCGGACACAGGTAACGTCTGTCCGGTACACGGAAGCGGTGCACGGAAGCGGCAGGGGCTGACGAGTGAGTGACATCCAGCGCGTCGGAGTGGTCGGCGCGGGCCAGATGGGGGCGGGCATCGCGGAGGTGTGCGCGAAGGCCGGGCTCGACGTCCGGGTCGCGGAGACCACCGGTGAGGCCCTGGAGCTGGGCCGCACCCGGCTGACGAACTCGCTCGGCAAGGCCGCGGAGCGCGGCAAGATCACCGAGGCTGAGCGCGACGAGACGCTGGGCCGGCTGACCTTCACCACCGACCTGGGCGAGTTCGCCGACCGCGACCTGGTCATCGAGGCCGTGGTGGAGAACGAGCAGGTCAAGATCGACATCTTCCGGGTGCTCGACCAGGTGGTGAGCAGGCAGGACGCGATCCTGGCCTCCAACACCTCCTCGATCCCGCTGGTCAAGCTGGCCGTGGCGACCTCGCGGCCCGACCAGGTCATCGGCATCCACTTCTTCAACCCCGCCCCGGTGCAGCGCCTGGTCGAGCTGATCCCGGCGCTCACCACCGGCAGTGACACCCTCAAGCGAACCGAGGCGCTGGTCACCGACGTGCTCGGCAAGCACGCCATCCGCGCCCAGGACCGCTCCGGCTTCGTCGTCAACGCGCTCCTGGTGCCGTATCTGCTCTCCGCGATCCGGATGTTCGAGTCGGGCATCGCGACCCGCGAGGACATCGACAACGGCATGGAGCTGGGCTGCGCGCACCCGATGGGCCCGCTCAAGCTGTCGGACCTGATCGGCCTCGACACCGTCGCCGCCATCGCCGACTCGATGTACTCGGAGTACAAGGAGCCGCTGTACGCGGCGCCGCCGATCCTTCAGCGGATGGTCGACGCGGGCCGCCTCGGCCGCAAGACGGGCGCGGGTTTCTACCAGTACTGACCGCCCGGCCGTGCTGACCGTCCGCCAGCACTGACCGCCCGCCAGCCCTGACCGCCCGCGCCTCAGCCGTCCCGGTCCCCGTCCGGCCGGTCCCCGTCCGGCCAGTCGCGGTCCAGGGCCTGGACGACCCGTGACGGGGACGGCCGGCCGAGGAGCGCGGTGACGCGGAGCCCCGCGCGCATCGCCGCGTCCAGGTCGGCCCCGGTCTCGATGCCGAGACCGGTGAGCATCCAGAGCAGGTCCTCCGTCGCGAGGTTGCCGGTGGCGGAGCCCGCGTACGGGCAGCCGCCGATGCCGCCGACCGAGGCGTCGAAGGTCGTGACCCCGGCGAGCAGTCCCGCGTGCACGTTGGCCAGGGCCTGGCCGTAGGTGTCGTGGAAGTGCAGGGCGATCCGGTCGCGGGCCACACCCGCTTCGGCGACGGCTGCCAGGACCGCGCCCACATGGCCGGGTGTGCCGACGCCGATGGTGTCGCCGAGGCTCACCTCGTGGCACCCGGCGTCGGCCAAGGCCCGGGTGACCTCCGCGACCCGCTCCGGGCGGACCGGCCCCTCCCAGGGATCGCCGAAGACCATCGAGACGTACCCGCGGACCCGGACGCCCGCCGCCAGTGCCCGCTCGGTCACCTTTCCCGCGACCTCGACCGCCTCCGAGCGGCCCATCGCCAGATTGCGGCGCGCGAAGGTCTCGGTCGCGCTGACGAAGACCGCGACGGCCGACGCCCCGGCGTCCAGGGCGCGGTCAAGACCGCGGTCGTTGGGCACCAGGACGGGGTGTCTGCTCAGGTCCGCGCCCGCTTCCCGCAGCGCGGTGAGCACGTCGGCGGCGTCCGCCAACTGCGGGATCCAGCGCGGGGAGACGAAGCTGGTCGCCTCGACCACGGGCAGCCCGGCGGCGGTCAGGTCGCGGATCAGCCGGACCTTGGCCGCGGTGGGCACCCGCGCCTGCTCGGCCTGGAGCCCGTCGCGGGCCCCGACCTCGTAGACCGTCACCCGGTCCGGCAGTCCTGGCGACCGGTGGGCGACGGGCAGTCCGAGCGCGGCCGGTGACCGGGTCACGGCCGGTCCCGCAGTTCGGCCAGGATTCGCTCGGCGGCGTCCGCGCGTACGGACCTGTCCGCGACCATCCGCGCGACGACCGAGTCGATCTCGGCGGCGGTGGCCCCCGCGGTCACGGCCACATTGCGCGCGTGCAGCGACATGTGGCCGCGCTGGATGCCCTCGGTGGCCAGCGCCCGCACCGCCGCGGCGTTCTGGGCCAGGCCGACGGCCACGATGATCTCGGCCAGCTCGCTCGCCGTCTCCACCCCGAGCAGAGTGACGTTGGCCCGCGCCACGGGGTGCACCTTGGTGGCACCGCCGACCAGTCCGACCGGCATGGGCAGCTCCAGCGTGCCGACCAGGTCGCCGTCGGCGTTCTTCTCGAAGCGCGACATCGCGGTGTAGCGGCCGTCAGGACCGACAGCGTGGGAGTGCGCGCCCGCCTCGACCGCGCGGGTGTCGTTGCCGGTCGCCAGGACGACGGCGGTGACGCCGTTCATGATGCCCTTGTTGTGGGTGGCGGCGCGGTAGGGGTCGGCGACGGCGAATTCGGCCGCGTCCAGCATGTTCTCCACGACGGCGGGGCCGCCGAGCAGGTCCGCGTCGAAGGTCGCCGAGACGCGGGTGAGGCGCAGGTCGGCCTTGTTGGTGAGGATGCGCAGGAGGGTCCGCCCGCGGGCGATCTCGGCCGCGCGGGGGGCGATGGCCTCGGCCATGGTGTTGACCGCGTTCGCGCCCATGGCGTCGCGCACGTCGACCACGAGGTGCAGCACGACGTAGGTCTGCCGCCTGCTGGGCACCAGCCGCACGGAGATCTCGCGCGCCCCGCCGCCGAACCGGACCAGCGCGGGGTCCTGTTCGTTGGCGAGCGCGATCAGTTCCCCGGCCGCGGACAGCAGCCGCACCCGCGCGCCCGCCGGGTCGGCGACGTCGAGGATCTGCACCTGCGCCTGCATGAGCGGGACGCTGGACGAGGTTCGGAAACCGCCGTGGTCGCGGGTCATCCGGGCGAGGTTCGAGGCCGCCGCGACGACCGAGGGCTCCTCGGTCGCCATGGGGACGAGGATGTCGCGGCCGTTCACCACGAAGTTGGTCGCGATGCCGACCGGGAGGCCGAGGACGCCGACGACGTTCTCGACCATGTGGTCGGCCTGGTCGAGCGAGAGGCCCCGGTCCGGCGAGAGCGCGTCGAACAGGGCGGGGGGCACCTCCATGGCCTCGGCGGCGCGGGCACGGCGCTGGTCGACGGAGAGGTTCCTGAAACCCGACAGACGGCTGGTCACGATGCCATGGCCTTCCTCCGGAAGCGGTCACGGGCGGGAGCGGTGGTGCCGAGGGACGCGCGGGGGCGCGTCCCTCGGGTGCTGGTCACGCTAATGACGGCGCGGAACCCCCCGCTATGGACCATCAGCACGCCGTACGGCACGCTGAGTGTGCGCAGCGCACAGCGGCCGACGGCAGAGGCCGGCGCGGCGCGCGGAGGGAGCGGTCGCGGTGGAGAGCGGAGCCGAGCGGGCGGACCGGAGTACGGCGGACGGCGGTACGGCGGAAGGCCGCGCGCGGGCGCTGGCGGTCGTCCTGGACGCGGCCGTCGGCGAACAGGCGGTGGACCCCTACCGGCTGGACGGCGCGCTCGCGGACCTCGGCGTGACCGGCGGTGCCGCGGCGGGCGCCGCGGAGCGGCTGTACCGGCTGCGGCGCGACCAACTGCGGCTGCGCCGCCGTGAGCACGAGCTGACCGCCCTGTTCTCCAGCGCCCGGGAGCTGGCCGAGGAGCGGGACGCCGACGCGCTGCTGGCCCGGCTGGTGGAGCGCGCGCACGACATGATGGACT
Source organism: Streptomyces sp. NPDC025721 (assembly GCF_055558595.1). Taxonomy (NCBI): domain Bacteria; kingdom Bacillati; phylum Actinomycetota; class Actinomycetes; order Kitasatosporales; family Streptomycetaceae; genus Streptomyces; species Streptomyces sp. NPDC025721. The sequence goes on from NZ_JBVHMF010000003.1 coordinate 271,460, forward strand.
CCGACGTCACGTATCTGTCGGAGTTCGACGCCGCCAGCCTGACGCTGCGGGTCCGCAAGACGGCGGGCTCGGTCAGCCCGCGCTTCCAGCGCCTGGTGGTGCCGCCCGGCCGCGGACTGGCCAGCCTCGTGGTCGAGACCCGCGCCGCGCAGTGGGTGACGCGCTACGAGGACGACTCCGCCGGGTGGCACGAGGACTCGCTGTCCGAGGCGGTCGCCGCCGAGGGCCTGGTCTCGCTCCTCGGCGTGCCGCTGCTCTCCGACGAGGACGTCCTGGGGGTGCTGTTCGTCGGGACCCGCGACGAGCACGCCTTCACCCCCGAGCAGGTCGCGCTGCTCTCGGCGCTCGCCAACCACGCCTCGGTGGTGCTCCAGACCGCGCAGCGGCTCCAGCGCCTCCAGCGCTCGCAGGAGGAGGCGCGCGACGCCCTGGAGCGGTTGAGGGAGCACCTGGTCGAGCGGGACCGCGCCAACGCGGTGCATCAGCAGCTCATCCGGTCCGTGCTGGAGGACAGCGACTTCTCGCCGATCGCGGAGAAGCTCGCCGAGGCCCTGGACCGCGCGGTGGCCGTCGTGGACGAGTACGGCGAGGTGATCGTGACGGCCGGGCGCGCCCTGTCCGCCGACGAACTGCGCCGCGCACCCGTCGCCGAGGCCGTCCGGGCCAGCCATGACTCGGGCCGCTGCGTCCTGGTCGAGGACGGCGGGGACATCGGGGCGGTCGCCGCCCTGACGACCGGCTCGTACTACTTCGGCGCCGTGCTGCTCGGTACGGGCGGTTTCCCGCTCAGCTCCGTCGACCTGCGGACCATCGAGCGGGGGGCGCAGGTCGGCACGCTCCTGGCCATGCAGCGGCAGGCCGTGTCCGACGCGGAGCACCGCAGGCAGGGCGAGTTGCTGGCCGATCTGCTGGACGGCTCGCCCGACCGCCGTCGCGACGCGGTGCGCCGGGCCAAGCGGTTGCGCGTCCCCGTCCAGGACCTCGACACCCTCGTGCTCTTCGCCGTGCCGGGCGAGCACCGGCCGCAGGCGACCCGTACGCTGCTCGGTCCGCTGCACAGCCGGGCGCTGGTGGGCGAGTACGGCGGCCATGTCGCCGTCGCCCTGTCGTCCCGGCAGCCCGGCGTCACGGTCCAGCGGCTCCACGACCAGCTGCGCGCGGCGCTGTCGGTCCCGGTCCTGTCGGTGAGCGCCGCCGCGTCCGGCGACCTGCCCGCGGCGGTGGTGACAGCGCAGCGCACCGTCCGGCTGCTCCAGGCGCTGGGGGCGGGCGACCTCGCGGCGCGGGCCGAGGACTACCACCCCTACGCGGCCGTCTTCGAGCCCGACCCCGCCGCCCTGACCGCGTATCTCGACACGATGGTGGGGCCGGTACGGCGCTACGACGCCGAGCACGGTACGGATCTGCTCGCCACCCTGCGCGCCTTCGTGCGCAACCAGTCGAGCCCGACCAGGACCGGCCGGGAGCTGGGTTTCCACACCAACACGATCCTCCAGCGGATCGAACGGCTGACCCGGCTCCTGGGCGAGGGCTGGCGCGACGACGAGCTGTTCTTCCGGCTGTCGCTCGCCGTCCGCCTGGACGAGATCGCCGAGCGGCTGCGCCGCCTCTAGAGCGTGTCCGTGAAGTCTCGTCTGGCTGGCGGCGCCTGGCACGCACGCTCGCTGCGTTGTCGGGCTCATCCGAATAGGCCCACTATGAGGACGACCCTCCGCCTTGCGATCGCACGCACCAGCCACCGCCAGCCCCGCCCTCCGGGCGGACGACGCGACTTCGCGGACACGCCCTAGCCCGTGTCCGTACGCACCCGGCCCCGGGCGAGTTCGCGATGGTCGGCGTCCAGGGCGCGGACCCGTACGCCGTCGGCGTCCTCGCGGCCGACCAGGGTCACCGGCCGGTCGACGAACGCGGGCGAGACCGAGCGCATCGAGAACTCGCGGACCGTGCGGCCGGGCAGTGAGCGCGTCGCGAAGTCGAGCAGGAGCATGCGCATCAGGGGGCCGTGCACCAGCAGGTCGGGCAGGCCCTCTACGTCCTGCGCCCAGGCCCGGTCGTAGTGCACCCGGTGGGTGTTGAAGGTCAGCGCCGAGTACCGGAAGAGCTGCCGGCTGTCCAGGGTCGCCCGCCGCGACCAGTCCCACGGCTCGGCCTCGCCCGCCGGTACGTCGGCGGGCGCGGCGGCGGGGTCGCTCGCGGGCAGGAACACGTCGTGCCAGGTGCTCGTGACCGCGACGACGCCGTCCACCAGGTAGCTCCGCTCGATGTCGGCGAAGACCAGCTCCCCCGCCCGGCCGCGCTTGCGGGTCACGGCGCCGAGCGTGGTGCGCTGCTCGACCGTGTCGCCGTAGCGCAGGGGCCGCAGGAAGCGGGTGTCCTCACCGGCGTACATGCGCCGGGGCAGGCCGGGGTCGGGCACCGTGCCGTCGCCGCCGGGCGAGCCGTCGGGGCGCAGGTCGGCGAAGGCCGCGTCGAAGGGGAAGTAGATCCCCTCCCAGCCCGGGGGCAGCGGCTCGCCGGGGACCGGCTCAGGGGCGCAGGGCGCGAAGGTGGAGCGATACGCGGCGGCGGGCCCGGTCAGCAACGGCTCGCGGCGGACGGCCTCCTGACCCATCGTCAGATCACCTTCGCCGCGCGCAGCTCTTCGATCCGCGCCCGGTCGTAGCCCGCGAAGCGGCGCAGCACCTCATCGGTGTGCTCCCCCACCTTGTTGGCCGGTCGCCCCGGCACGGCGGGGGTGGCGCTGAGCTTGATGGGCGAGCCGAACATCCGCAGCGCGCCCAGCGGGCCGTAGTCGGCCTCGACGATCATGTCCCGCTCGGCGGTGCCCGGGTCCTCGACGACCTCCCCGATGTCGCGGACGGCCGTCAGCGGGATGACATCGCCCGCGAGGTCTTCGAGTTCCTGCCGGGTCCGCCCGGCGAACCAGCCGGTGACCAGCGGCTTCACCCGGCGGTCGTACGTCTCCTTGTCGAAGCGTTTGCGCATCGTGTCGATCTCGGGGTCCGTGGCCGCCTCCGGTGCGCCGAACAGCGCGCAACTGGCCGCCCAGAGCCTGTCGGTGTAGCCGCCGAAGAACACCTGCCCGTCGGCGCACGGGAACAGCTCGTACGGCCTGACCCAGGCGTGCTCGTTCCCGGCCGGTGCCGCGACCTTCCGGTCGACGGTGTAGTCGACGACGGCCGTCTCGGTCATGGCGACGACGCTGTCGACCTGGGCGACGTCGACCAGTTGGCCGACGCCGGTGCTCTCCGCGTGCCGCAGGGCGGCCAGGGTGCCGATGACGGCGAACATCGTGGCCGACAGGTCCCCGATGGTGACGCCCACCCGCACCGGCGGGGTGTCGGGGTAGCCGTTCATCGACCACAGGCCGCCCGCGGCCTGCGCGGTGCTGTCGAAGGCCGGACGGCGGCGACGGCTGCCCGTCTGGCCGTAGCCGGAGATGGCCGTGTACACCAGCCGGGGGTTGATCCCGGCCAGCACCTCGTAGCCCAGGCCGAGCTTGTCCATGGTGCCGGGCCGGAAGTTCTCGACGAGGACGTCGGCGTGGGCGACCAGGTCCTTGAGGGCCTGCTTGCCTTCGTCACGGGCCAGGTCGAGGCAGACACCGAGCTTGCCGCGGTTGTACTGGCCGTAGTACCCGCTGAACTCCTCGTCGCCCGAGCGCAGGTACGGCGGGAAGCCGCGCGAGACATCGGGATTCGCGGGGTTCTCGACCTTGATGACGGTCGCGCCGAGGTCGGCCAGCGTCTGCGCGGCGTACGGTCCCGCCAGGACGTGGGACAGGTCGACGACGACCACTCCGGTCAGTGCGGCCCTGCCGTCGGCGCCGGTCTCCGGCTGGTCCCTGTGCATCGAGCACCCCTGCCTCTTCGTTCTCGTCGGCTCCGCCGCGTGGACACGGCCCGCGTGCCGTATGTCTGTTTCCGCCTCTGCGCCGCACGATAGCCGTGGCGCCGACCGGCGGCGATGGGCCCACCGTCCATCACCACCGCCGGATCCTGGGCCCTCGTCACTGCCGTCCCGTGGACGGCGGAACCCGCTTACGCCAGCGCCCGCAGGACGTCGGCGAGCTGGGCGACGCCCCAGGACAGCTCGCTCGGCTCGATCACCAGGGGAGGCGAGAGCCGCACGGTGGAGCCGTGGGTGTCCTTCGCGAGGACGCCGCGCCGGGCCAGTTCCTCGCAGACGGTACGGCCGGTGGCGAGCGCGGGGTCGACGTCGATCCCCGCCCACAGCCCGATGGTCCGGACCGAGACCAGCCCCTGGCCGACCAACGGCGTCAGCTCGTCCCGCAGTCGCGCCCCCAGGCTCCGGGCGCGCTCCTGGTACTCCCCGGTCTTCAGCAGGCCGACGACGGCGGTCCCGATCCGGCAGGCCAGCGGGTTGCCGCCGAAGGTCGAGCCGTGCTGCCCCGGGCGCAGGACACCGAGGATGTCGCTGTCGGCGACCACCGCGGACGCGGGGACGATGCCGCCGCCGAGCGCCTTGCCCAGGATGTAGACGTCGGGCGTCACTCCGACGTGGTCGCAGGCGAAGGTCTCCCCCGTGCGCCCCAGGCCCGACTGGATCTCGTCGGCGAGGAACAGGACGCCCCGCTCGTCACAGATCCGGCGCACCGCGGGCAGATAGCCCGCGTCGGGGATGATCACACCGGCCTCGCCCTGCACCGGCTCCAGCAGCACGGCGGCGGTGTCGGGGGTGATCGCCGCCTCCAGGGCCGCGGCGTCGTTGTAGGGCACCGTCACGAAGCCCGGGGTGAACGGTCCGAATCCGTTCCTGGCGTCGGGGTCGTCGGAGAAGCCGACGACGGTGGTCGTCCGGCCGTGGAAGTTGCCGGAGGCCACGATGATCTCGGCCCGGTTCTCGCGGACGCCCTTGACCTCGTAGGCCCACTTCCTGGCGACCTTGATGGCGGTCTCGACGGCCTCCCCGCCGGTGTTCATCGGCACCATCATGTCCTTGCCGGCCAGGTCGCAGAGGGCCGCGGCGTACCGCTCCATCTCGGTGTGGTCGTAGGCGCGGCTGATCAGGGTCATGGCCGCGAGCTGGTCGTGGGCCGCCGCGAGCAGGGTGGGGTTGCCGTGGCCGAAGTTCATCGCGGAGTAGGCGCTGAGCATGTCGAGGAAGCGGCTGCCCGAGGCGTCCGTGACCCAGACGCCCCGTGCGGACTCGGCCCGCACCGGAAGGGGCGCGTAGTTGTTGGCGAGACGGCTCACCCGGCGCTGCGGAACGGTGGTTTCTGCGTGCACAATGTCCTCCTTGAACGTTTGTTTCGAACGTGTCGGGGTGTGGAACGTGTCGGGGGACGCGGACGCCCTGGTCCGTGTCCTGGCGGGCTCCATCGCGGAGTCGGAGGACACCATCGAGCAGATCCGCCGCACCGACCGGCTCTACCGGACCCGGAGCGCGATCGTCCTCTCGCGCCTGTTCGAGCGCGCGCTCGGCTGAGCGGTCACCGCGGGCGCGGCGCCCCTCGGCCCGCGAGGCGGCGCCATGCCAGTTCCGCCAGGAGCGCCGCGTGTTCGTCGAGGCGGGAGTCGTCGAAGACCGCCCGATCGGAGTGCATCGGACCGCTCGTACCGTCCTCGGGCCGTACGCCGAGGAAGACCAGCGTGCCGGGCACCTTTTCGAGCACGTAGGCGAAGTCCTCCGAGGCCATGCCGGGGAACGGCAGGCGCACCACCCGGTCGCCGTAGCGCTCGTCGAGCACCGCGAGCACCCGCTCGGTCTCTGCCGGGTCGTTGACCGTCACCGGGTACGACTCGACGTACTCGGTGTCGACCGCGCAGCCGTGCGCCTCGCCGAGCGCGACGGCCAGCGCCGGGAGTTCGTCACGTACCAGCGCGAGCGTCGCGGGTGACAGGGCGCGGATGTTCGCCTCCAGGCTGACGGAGGCGGCGAGGACGTTGCCCGCGGCGGAGTCGGAGGAGACACGGGTCACCGAGACCACGGCCGGGTCGGCGACCGGTATCCGGCGCGCCACGAAGGACTGCGTCGCGAGGATGATCTCGGCCGCCACCGGGACCGGGTCGAACCCGTGGTGGGGGTAGGCGGCGTGGCCCCCGGTCCCGGTCACCCGGATGTGCAGCGCGCTGACGCTCGACATCATCGGACCCGGCCGGGTGACCGCCCGGCCCTTCGGCGTCACGCAGTCGACATGGACGGCGTACGCGGCGACCGGGCGCTCGCCCGCCGCGTCCAGGACGCCTTCCTCGATCATCAGCCGACCGCCCGCGTATCCCTCCTCGCCGGGCTGGAACATGAACACGACGGTGCCGGGCAGCTGCGCGCGGCGGGCCGCGAGGAGCCGGGCCGCGCCGACCAGGCCCGCCATGTGCAGGTCGTGGCCGCAGGCGTGCATGGCGCCGTTGGCCGCCGCGAACGGCAGGCCGGTGGCCTCCAGGACCGGCAGGGCGTCCATGTCGGAGCGCAGCAGGACGACGGGGCCCGGCCGGCCGCCGCGCAGCACGGCCGTCACCGACGTCAGACCGTGCCCGGTGGTGATCTCCAGGCCGAGGCCGTCCAGCGCGGTGAGGACCGCCGCCTGCGTCCGGGGCAGGTCGAGGCCGACCTCGGGGTGGGCGTGCAGTGCGCGGCGCAGCGCCACAAGGTCGGCGAGCGCCGCGTCACCCGCGGTGAACCCCGTCACCGCGCCGCGGCCCGTTCGCCGAGCCGCGCCAGCGGTCCCGCGGCCTTGACCGACACTTCCACGGTCGGCCGGTCGCTGTAGGGGACGGGGGTCTCCAGCACGTCGACGACCGCTACTTCCAGCGGGTCGGCGCCCGCCTGGATCGCCTTGGCGATCGCGGCCTCCGACGCCTGGGCGATGGCCGCCTCCCGGTCCTCCAGCGGGCTGATCTGGTCGGCGCGGCCTCCGGCGAGCGAGATCGCGGCGCCCACCGCGTTCGCCACGTCGCCGTGGTCGGGCCGCACGATGGGACCGGCGCCCGGCAGGTCGTCGGGTACGAGGAAGCCGCCGCCGCCGACCACCACGAGCGGCAGGTCGGCGCGGCCGAGGGAGAGCCGTTCCACGGCTTCCTCGATCAGCACGTGCGCGCGCTCCAGGGCGGCGCGCAGCGCCTGCTCGTTGGCGGCCGTCTGGGCGGGGAGGGTCCGTCCGGCGATCGAGGCGCCCGCGAGGGCCGCAGCGTCGGTCAGGGTCGGCGTCCGGCCGCCGAAGAGCAGGCCCTCCGTCGCGATCCGGTAGCCCACCGAGCCCGGTCCGACGGCGCCGGTCACCGGGTCGATGGTCGTACCGCCGCCCACGCCGAGGCTGAGGATGTCGGGCATCCGGAAGTTGGTCCGTACGCCGCCGATCTCGCGGGGCAGCGTGGACTCGCGGGGGAATCCGTTCACCACGACGCCCAGGTCCGAGGTGGTGCCGCCGACGTCGATGACGATCGCGTTGGTGGCGCCGGAGAGGTAGGCCGCGCCGCGGATGGAGTTCGCGGGGCCGGAGCCGATGGTGAGCACCGGGTACTGGGCCGCGTAGTCCAGCGACATCAGCGTGCCGTCGTTCTGCGCGAAGAAGGTGACGGCGTCGAGCCCTTCCTCGTCGACGACCGTCACCAGGGCCTCGGTGACCGAGCGGGCCACGCTGTGCAGCGCCGCGTTGAGGACGGTGGCGTTCTCCCGCTCCAGCAGACCGGTGGGACCGATGTCGTGACTGAGGAAGACGCGCGCGTCGGGGCCGAGGTGGGCGCGGAGCAGTTCGGCGACCTCGAGTTCCTGGTCCGGCATCGAGGGGCTGAAGATGCCGGTCACGGCGACGGCGTCGAAGTGGTCGAGGCCGTCGAGGAAGCGCAGGATGGCGTCCCGGTCCAGCGGCGCGATCGGTGTGCCGTCGACCATGTGGCCGCCGCCGACCATCGCGGACCCGGCCAGGATGAGCCCGGCGAGATCGCCCGGCCAGCCGAGCAGCGGCGGGTACTCGGTCGCCGCCGGGGCGCCGAGCCGGATGGTCGCCACCCGGTCGAGCTGCCGCCGGGCGACGATCGCGTTGGTGGCGTGCGTGGTGCCGAGCATGACCCGTGAGACCCGTGACCGGTCCTCGCCGAGCGCTGTGAGCACATGGGCGATTCCGGCCCTGATGCCGCCGGTGACGTCGTCGGTCGTCGCCTGCTTGGTGTGGGCGAGCACGGTGCCGGTGCTGTCGATGGCGACGGCGTCGGTGTTGGTGCCGCCGACGTCGACGCCGATGGAGAGATCGCGCGTGGCCGTCATCGGGTGCTTCCTTCGAAGGGGGTGTAGGTCAGCTCGTATCCGAACGCCCGCGGTCCGGCCAGCTCCAGGCCGCGCGGGGTCCGCCAGATCGGGTCGCAGGCCCAGGCGAGTACGGAGACGCGCTGGCCGTACCGCAGCATCTCGGTGGTGATCGCGTGGCCGGTCTCGGCGTCGATGATGGTGACGTTGTCGGGGACGCTCACGAGCACTTCGCCGTCCTCCAGGACGACCAGGTTCTCGTTCTGGATCTCCAGGCGCTGGAGCCTGCCGCGGTCGGTGCCCGTACCGGCGATCGTCACGGAGCCGCGGGAGAAACCGCCGACGGTGCGGCGGTCGAGGTCGGTGATCTTGCCGGTGAGCAGGATCGAGCCGCCGAGCTCCGCGGCCACGGCGGCGACCGGCTCGGGTGAGGAGAGCAGGGCGTGGCCGACGCGGATGGCGGCGCTGACCGTGCCCTCGACGACGGCGCCCTTGGCCGTCTCGGCCGTGAGGGGGTAGTGCACGCCGAGGCAGATGGAGCCGCTGGCGACGGTGAGGGCGCGCGCGTGCCGCTCCAGCCAGTGCAGGTCGACGGTCTTGAGCACCGAGACGTTGCCGACCACGTCGCTCAGGACGGAGAAGTCGCACGGGACTCCGGCGACGTTCATGGCGACCATCGCCGCGTCGGGGAAGGCCCGGCCCATGCCGTCGGCGTCGAGCAGCTTCAGCCCGAGGCGGGAGGCCCAGCCCACCGGCCCGACGCCGTTGCTGCCGCCGATCTCCGCGGCCATGAGGGCGGTGATGGGGCGGCCGGCGACGGCCTCTGCCTCGCGGACGAGGAGGTCGACCTGGCGGTTGGAGGAGAGCATCTCGATGCCCACGGTGGGGGCGCCGATGCCCGACATGAGGATCACCAGGTCGTCGGGGCCGAGATCGTCGACGGTGACCAGGGGCACCGGGCCGTTCGCGCGGAGCGCTTCCTCGGCGACGATCTGCGAGGTGTAGACCGCCCCGCCGCCCCCGGTGCCGAAGATCGCTGTGCCCGCGGCCAGCGCCGCGACGTCTGAGGCCGCGACGGCGGAGGCCCTGTGAGGGGCGGGCGCGTCGAGGGGTGTGTGAACCATGGGCCTCACGATATGGCGACGCCCTGACCGCACCTATGGCCCGAGAGTCCAGAGAATCGCGTCATACTGTGCTGATGGCACAACTGACCGTCTCCGACCTCGCCGCCCAGGGCGACCGCCTCGGCATCCGGCACCGCGCCGGGCCCGCGGACGGGCGCGCCGTCGTACGGGTGGACGTCTCGCCGCTCGACCTGCTGGGCACCGTGCCCGCCGGAACCCTCGTCATCGTGCCCGGCACCGAGCACCCGCCGCCGTACCGGCTGGACGTGGCGCTGCGTCAGGCGAGCGCGCGCGAGGTCGCGGGGCTCGTGTTCACGACCGAGCTGACCCTGCCCGACACCGCCAGGGTGCTCGCCGACCGCGGCGGTGTGCCGGTCTTCGCCGCTCCCGGCGCGCGGTCGGCCGATCTGGCCCTCGTGGTCGACCGGCTGCTGTCGGGCGGCGCGTCCGAGGCGATCATGCGGGCGACGCACGCCATCGAGAAGGCCACCGAGGCCGCGGCGGGACCGGACGGGACGCCCGAGCACATCCTCGCCGAGGCCAACCGCATGCTCGGCTCGGAGCTCGCCGTGGTGGAGGACGCCACCGTGACCTGGTCGGCGGCCGACGCGGTCTGCGTCGGCGAGGTGCCGATCGGGCGGCTCGTCGGGAACCGGTCGGACCCGGCGATGGCCATCGCCCTGCCCGTCGTCGCCTCGCTGCTGTCGCGGGCCGCCCAGCGCCAGATCAGCGACCGTTTCGCGCCCACCCAGTCGCGGTCGGACCTCATCGTCGAGCTGGTGCTCGCCGAGTCCCACCGGGTCGAGGGCTTCGTCGGCCAGGCCGCGATGCTCGGGCTCCCCCTCCAGCTCTCGCACGTCGCGGCCTGGCTGATCCCGACCGGCCTCGACAACCCCGAGGCGCGGGCTCCGCGCAGCGTGCAGCCCGCGCTTGAGCTGTTCGCGCTCCAACTGGTCGACGGCCGGGACGAGATGTGGCACGTCGCGTTCGTCCAGGACGACCTGCTCCTGGTCAGCACCGAGGAGCACGGCGCGGGCGACCACCAGCGGCGGCTGCGGGAGGTGGCCGTCCGGCTCCAGGAGTACGCGCGCGGCCTGACCGGGCACGGGTGGGAGTACACGCTCGGCCTCGGCACCCCGCAGACGGGGGCGGCGGGGCTGCGTTCGTCCGCCGCGGAGGCGCGGATCGCCGCCGGTTCCGCGATCGCGGCCGGGCGCCTCGGCAGCGTCGAACTGACGGACGTGACGGGCCTGCGCCGGGTGCTGCTCGACGTGTACGCCTCCCCGACCAGCCGCAGCCTGCTGGCGGACATCCTGCTGCCGCTGGACGCGCTCGGACCCGAGCGGGCGCACATCTCGGTGCAGACGCTGCTCGCCTACCTGTCGCACCGCAACTCCCTGGCCCACGCGGGCCGCGAGCTGAATCTGCACCCCAACGCCGTCGGCTACCGGCTCAAGCGGGTCCGCGACACGCTCCAGCTCGACCTCGACGACCCGGACACGCGCTTCGCGGTCGAACTCGCCTGCCGGGTGCGGCTGCTCGGCGCCAGCCGCCGCTGAGCGACGGCGCCGGGCACGGCGCGGTCAGTCGCGCACGGCGCGCATCCGCGCGGCAAGGCCGGGGTTCGCGTACGGGCCGTCCCCGTCGAGGGCCGCGAGGATGCGCGCGACGACCGGTTCTGGCTTGTCCTGGCTCATCTTCTCCTTGGTGACGGCGCGGGTGACCCGCATGCGGAAGCCGACCGTGCCGTGCACGATGCGCTGCGCGTAGGCGGCGTTCTCCGCCGTGCCGCGCATCAGGAACGGGTTGGGCACGGGCGCCTCGAAGTGGGCCACGAGCCGGTCGAGGACGGCCAGATTCTCCTCGTCGGGGAGGATGTCGGGCACGCCGTACAGGTGCGCGGTGGCGAAGTTCCAGGTGGGAACGGCGGTGGGCAGGTCGTACCAGCTCGGCGAGATGTAGCCGCTGGGGCCGTAGACGACCACGCACAGCTCCTGGGTGCCGAGCCGGTGCAGCGCCTCGTCGGGGCGGCCGACATGGCTGACCAGCACCAGTTCGCCGGGGGCCGTGGAGTCTTCTGGGGCCCCGGACTCCTCGGGCTCCTCGATCAGGAACGGGTAGTGCGAGACGACGGGCCCCGCGCCGTCGGCGCCGTTGGACACCATGGTCGCCCAGGGGTGTCCGCGCAGCAGGTCCGCGGCCCAGGCGAGGCCGCCGCCGGTGTACTCGGGGGTCTCACGCATGGTCGCTCCGCTCCGCTCGCGCCGCCGTGCGCGCGAACGCGCGGACGAAGTCGGGCCACAGCTCGCGCGGGATGTCGTGGCCCATCTCCTCGTAGAGGTGCACCTCGGCCCGCGGCATGATCTCCGCGAAGGCCAGCGCGGCCCGCCAGTGCAGGGACTGGTCGCCGCGCCCGTGGATGACCAGCGTCGGCACCGTGACCTCGCGCAGGTCGTCGCGGCGCTCCAACGGGCCGCGCAGCATGGCGTTCCACTGCCGCACCAGGCCGTCGGGCCGGTAGACCCGGTCGTAGTAGCGGGCGCCGAGGGCGGCCGACTCCTCGGCGTCGAAGGGGAAGCCCGGCGACTGGTAGTTCCGCTGGCCGCCGACGAACATCTCGATGTAGGCCGCGCGGTCCAGCCGTTCGGGCGCCCGCGACACCGGCTGACCGTCCCCGTGCGTCCCGACCAGGAACTCCGGCTCGCTCGACGGCGAGGTCGACATCAGGCCCAGGCTCGCGACCCGTCCGGGGTGCTCGATCGCGACCAACTGCGCGATGTAGCCGCCCATCGACATACCGGCCAGGTGCGCGCGGCCGATGCCGAGGTGGTCGAGGAGCGCGACGACGTCGTCGGCCATGTCGGAGAGGTCGTACGTGGCGGCGAACTCGTCGGGTCCGCCGGTCTGCTGGGAGAGCCCGACGTCCCGGTTGTCCGGGCGTACGACGTAGAAGCCCGCGTCGGCCAACATCGCCACGAACGCGTCGTGCCAGCCGATGAGTTGGGCGCCGCCGCCGTGCACGAGCACCAGCGGACGCCCGGCCGGGTCGCCGTCGGTCTCGTAATGGACCTCGATGCCGGCGGGTGTGATGAGGGTGGGCATCGGATCTCCTACAGGTTCGTCCAGGTGGGCCGGCCGCCCAGCACGGTGGCGGCGACCGGCAGGGTGCGCAGCGCTTCGGCGTCCAGCTCCAGCGGGTCCTCGTCGAGGACGACGAGGTCGGCCGGGTCACCGGCCGTCACGTCCATCCGGCCGCGGGCGCTCGCGGACAGGGCCGCCTCGCGGGTGATCCGCTCGTCCGGGTGCCACGGCTCGCGGCCGTCGCGGCTGCGCGAGACGGCGGCGCTGATCGCCACCCACGGGTCGAGCGGCGAGACGGGCGCGTCGGAGCCGAGCGCGAGGGTCGCCCCCGCGTCCAGCAGCGAGCGGAACGCGAACGCCCGGTCGCTGCGGCCCGCCCAGTGCGTGTCGGCGACGTCGCGGTCGTCCATGGCGTGCTCGGGCTGCACGCTCGCGACCAGGCCGAGCCGGCCGAAGCGGGCGAAGTCGGCGGCGGACACGAGCTGGGCGTGCTCGACGGTGCCCGGTATGCCCAGGCGCTCGAAGGCGTCGATCACCTGGGTGTTGGCGCGGTCGCCGATGGCGTGGACGGCCGCCGCGATGCCCGCCGCGTCCGCGCGGGCGAGCAGTTCCCCGACGCGCTCGGGTGCGACGGACTGTACTCCGCACGGGTGCGGGTGGTCGGCGGGCAGCCCCGGATAGGGGTCCCAGCACAGCGCCGTACGGGTGTTGAGGGAGCCGTCGACCACGATCTTGAGCCGCCCCATGGTGATGAGCCCGCTCGGTTCGAGGAGGTCGCCGGTCCGCAGGCCGCGGCCGATCGCGTCGTCGAGCCGGTCGGGCCACACCGACGCCTCCACGCGCAGGGCGGTCACTCCGGCGGCGACCCGCTCGGGCCAGAAGCGGGTGATGTCGGCGTTCTCGAAGTCCACGATCCCGACGACGCCCCTGGCCGCGGCGGCCCGGGCCGCGGCCCGGTGGTCGGCGGTCTCGGGCCGGTGGTCGCGGTCGAGGACGTCGAGCGTTCCGATCCACTCGGTCTCGCGCAGCACGCCGTCCTCGGGCGGCCGCACGCCGAGGCGGCGCGCGGCGGCGGAGTTGAGCCAGCCGCAGTGCAGGTCGCCGGAGACGAGCACCAGGCCGCGGTCGGCCGATATCGCGTCGAGGGCGGCCAGGCTCGGGGCGTCGGGCCACAGCGCGTCCCGGAAGCCGTAGCCGACCAGGAGGTCGGACGCGGTGGCGGCCAGCGCGTCGCGCATGATCGTGGCCGCGTGCGCGGCGGACGTGGCGGGGGCGAGGTCGACCCGGCGGCTGCGGATGACCCACTGGTCGAAGTGGGTGTGCGCGTCCCACAGGCCGGGGCGCACGAAGCGCCCGTCGAGGTCGAGGGCCGCCGCCGACGGGAGGTCGCCGCCGGTCGGCGCGACGCTCTCGATCAGGCCGTCGCGCAGCACGAGGTCCCACTGCCCCGGGGTGCGCGGGATGCGCGCGCGGCGCAGGACGAGGTCGGGCACGGGGCTCATGGGCGACCGCATCTCAGGTGTTCCTCCGGATCTCAGGGGTCTTCAGGGTCGAGGGGTGCCGTCGAGGTCGAGGCCGGTGTCGAGGTCGGCGGTGTCATCGAGGTCGGCGGTGTCGTCGAGGGAAGCGTCGTCGAGGTCGTCGAGGTCGAGCGGCCTTCCCATCACGGGGATCGACCGCAGCAGTTCGCGGGTGTAGGGATCGGCGGGGTCGGCGAGCACGGCGTCGGTGGGCCCGTGCTCGACGACGCGGCCGGCCCGCATGACGGTGACCTCGTCGCTCACGTAGCGCACCACGGCGAGGTTGTGCGAGATGAACAGCATGGTCAGGTGGAGTTCGCTCTGGAGCTCGCGCAGCAGATTGAGGACCACGCCCTGGACGCTGACGTCGAGCGCCGAGGTGATCTCGTCGGCGACGAGTACGGCGGGTTCGGCCGCCAGCGCCCGCGCGATGGTGATCCGTTGCCGCTGGCCGCCGGAGAAGCGGGCCGGTCGGTCGCCCGCCCGGGACGGGTCGATGTGGACGAGGTCGAGCAGTTCGCGGACCCGTGTCTCCCGGTCGGTCCGGTTGAGCCGCCGCCCGGTGGCGAGCAGGCCCTCCGCGACGGAGACGCCCACGGGCATTCGCGGGTCGAGCGCCGCGAGCGGGTCCTGGAAGACCATCTGCACCCGGCGGCGGGCCAGTCTGGCCTCACGCGAGCGGGCGGTGAGGTCGACGCCGTCGAGGCGTACGGTGCCCGCGTCGGCGCGCGCCAGTCCCACCGCGACCCGCGCCATGGTCGACTTGCCCGACCCCGACTCGCCGACGAGCCCGAGCGTCCGGCCGGAGCGGACGACGAGCGAGGCGTCGTCGACGGCGGTCTGGGCGGCCCGGCCGTGGCCGAAGCGCACCGTGACGTGGTCGAATTCGAGCGTGCTCACGCGGTCGCCTCCTCCTGTGTGGCGACGCCGACCACCGGCAGCGCGCGGGTCCTGTCGGTCGTCATGTCGGGCACGCAGGCGATCAGACCGCGCGTGTACGGGTGCCGCGCCTCGTCCAGCCGTCGCGCGTCCAGCCATTCGACCACCACGCCGTCCCGCATGACGGCGATGCGGTCGCAGAAGCCGCTCACCAGGGCGATGTCGTGGGAGATCAGCAGGATCGCGGCGCCGGTCCGCTCGCGGGCGTCGCGCAGCGCGCGCATCACCTGCCGCTGCACCGTCACGTCCAGGGCGGTCGTGGGCTCGTCGGCGATGATCAGCCGGGGCGTCCCCATCAGGCCCATCGCGATCATGGCGCGCTGCCGCATGCCGCCGGAGAACTCGTGGGGCAGCTGCCGGATCCGCCGTTCCGGGTCGGGGATGCGCACCAGGGCGAGGGCGTCCAGGGCCCGCTTCGTCGCGGCGCCGCGCGCCACACCCGCGTGGATCTCGCTGGCCTCGGTGAGCTGCCGGCCGACGGTGAGGGCCGGGTTGAGCGAGGACAGCGGGTCCTGGAAGATCATCGCCTGTTCCAGGCCGAGCCTGCGGCGCTCGGCGGCCCTGGGCCGCCGTTCCATGTCGATGCCGCGGAAGACCAGGCGTTCGCTCTCCACCAGCGCCTCGGGGCCGAGCAGTCCGGCCAGGGCCATGGCGGTGACCGACTTGCCGGAGCCCGACTCGCCGACGATGCCGACGACCTCCCCCGGTCCGATCGTCAGGTCCACGCCGTGCACCCGCTGGACCAGGGAGCCGTCGTCGGCGCGGAAGGAGACCCGCAGGTTCTTCACCTCGGCGACGGCGTCGCCCTCGGCCGGGGTGACGCCCGCGCCGTCCGACCGGGGGCGTACGGCGTGCACGGTCCGGGCGCGGGACTGGCTGAGCACCTCGCCCAGCAGCGAGAACAGCACACCGGTGAGCACGATCGCGATGCCCGGCCCGATCGCCGCCATGGGCGCCGAGTAGATGCGCTTGGAGCCCTCGTTGAGCAGCCGTCCCCAGTCGTACTGCGTGGGTTGCACACCCAGGCCGAGGAAGGACAGCGCGGCGAAGGAGAGCAGCGTGGCCGACGCGTGCGCGGCGATGTTGACGACCAGCGGCGGCAGGATGTTCGGCAGGACGTGCCGCCGCGCGGTGCGCAGCGGCGGGCTGCCGACCAGCCGCGCGGCGTGCACGTAGTCGGTGTTGGCGACCGACGAGGCGAGGGTGGAGACCAGGCGCGCGAAGACCGGGACGCCCGCGAAACCGATCGCGAACATCGCACCGCGCGCCGTCGCCCCCCAGATGACGGAGAAGA
Source organism: Streptomyces sp. NPDC025721 (assembly GCF_055558595.1). NCBI lineage: Bacteria > Bacillati > Actinomycetota > Actinomycetes > Kitasatosporales > Streptomycetaceae > Streptomyces > Streptomyces sp. NPDC025721. The sequence continues at coordinate 287,620 of NZ_JBVHMF010000003.1, forward strand.
ACAGCGCGAGCAGCAGCCACGGGAACGACAGCAGGATGTCGATGAAGGCGGTGACCAGGCGGCGCGGCGCGCGCGGCAGCACCGCGGCGACGATGCCGAGCACGACGCCGCCCGCGACGGAGATGCCCGCGGCGCCCAGGGTCAGCAGCACCGACAGGCGGGTGGCGACGACGGTGCGGGCGAACAGGTCGCGGCCGAGTTCGTCGGTGCCGAAGGGGTGGGAGAGGCTGACCGGTGCCTGGCGGCCCGCGATGTTCCGGGTGGTGGCCGCGTGGTCGAACACGAAGGGGCCGACGACCGCGGCGAGCACGACGAGCGTGAGACCGGCGAGTACGGCGATGCCCTGCGGGGTGAGGAGGGTACGGCGCAGCATGGTCATGCCTCCGCGATCGTCGAGCGCGGGTCCAGGACCGCGATGGCGAGGTCCACGACGAGATTCGCCCCGAGGACGAGCAGCGCGTACACGAGCACGATCCCCTGGATCAGCGGGTAGTCCTTGGCCGTGATCGAGGAGACGATCGTGGACCCGATGCCGGGCACGGTGAACACCGTCTCCACGAGCACGGTGCCCGCGACGAGTCCGACCAGCACCACGCCGCCCGCGGTGAGGGTGGCGGTGACGATGTTGGGCAGCGCGTGCCGCAGGTACAGCAGCCGGCCGGGCAGCCGCTTGCTGCGCGCGGTGGTCAGGTACGGGGCGTCCAGCACGCGCAGCATCTCGATGTGCACGATCCGGGCCAGGTAGGCCAGCGGCCCGATGGCCAGCGCGAGCACGGGCAGCACCGCCTGGCCGGGCGTGCCCCATCCCGCGGGCGGGAAGAGCGGCAGGCCGACGCCGAGGGTCGCGATGAGCAGCACCGCGAGCAGGAAGTTCGGGATCGCGATGAGGATGCCGAGCAGTCCCGACACCCCGAGGTCGAGGAAGCGGCGGCGACCGCTCCGGGCCGAGACCGCCGTGGCGACGCCGATCGGGAACGCGCCGACGACGGCGACGAGGAAGGAGATCACGGCCAGCAGCAGCGTGGTGGGCAGCCGCTCGCCGAGGATCTGGGAGACCGGTCGCTGCGAGGTGATCGACGTACCGAGGTCGCCGTGCAGCAGCGCGGTGACGTAGTGGGTGAACTGGGCCCACAGCGACTGGTCGAGGCCGAGCTGCTGGCGCAGCGCGTTCACCGTCGACAGCGGGGCGGTGGGCCCCAGGGCCGCTCGTACCGGGTCGCCCGGCACGAGCTGGACCATGAAGAACGACGCCACCAGCACGACGGCGAACGAGATCGCCGCGCGACGCAGTCGTTGCAGGACGAATTCGAGCCTCGGCGATCCGGCCAGGAGCCGGGGGCGCCCGGCCCGAGCGGCGGCCGGTTCGGCCTGCTCGGGGGGCGCGGCGGTGGTGACCGCGTTCGAAGGGATCGTCATGCCGTCAGCCCAGCATGCGGATGGTCGTCGGCGCGATGCCCCAGGGCACGTCGGCGGTGGCCTTGTTGAAGAAGGTCGGCGCCGCGGTCTGCGCGAGGGGGTAGGCGTCGGCCCGGTCGATCAGTTCCTTCTCCGCGCTCTGCCACAGGTCGCACGCCGCCGTGGTGTCCTTGGCGGTCATCGCCTGCTTGGCCAGGTCGTCGTACGCGGGGTTGCGCACGTCCATGAAGTTGTAGCCGCCCTTCTCGCTGGTGGCGCCGAGGAAGAACAGGCTGAGCGTGGAGGGCTTGTTGGGGGCGAGCTGGATGAAGCCGGTGTCCCAGTCGTAGGACTGGTAGAGGTCGGTGGACCAGCCGGTCGGGTCCTCGGCGACGAGCTTGGTGTCGACGCCGATCTCCTTCCACTCGGCCTGGATCTCCTCGGCGGCGGCGGAGTGGCTGGGCGTGCCCGCGTCGTACAGGAAGCGGATGGTCAGCGGCTTGCCGTCCTTGGAGCGCTTGCCGCCGGAGCCTGCCGGGTACCCGGCCTCGTCCAGCAGCGCGCCGGCCTTCGCCTTGTCGGTGGCGGGCAGCTTCCACTTCGGGCCGCCCTTGACGCACAGGAACGGCGCCTGGACGACCAGCGACTTCATCTCCTCGGAGTGGCCGTTGGTGACGAGGTCGCCGACCGAGGAGCGGTCGAGGGCGAGTGTGAGCGCCTTGCGCACGCGCTCGTCGGAGGTCGGCCGGCTGGAGCGCTCGTTGAAGAGCATCTCGCCGATCGGGTTCGGCACGCCCTTGGACGCCAGCTTGGCGGCCTGGAGGCGGTCGCGGTCGGTGCCCGCCACGCCTGCCGCGTTGAGTCCGCCGGACAGCAGCAGGTTCGCCGCCGTGGACTCGTCGGTCACGACCTTTCCGACGACCTTGTCGGGCAGCCCCTTGGTGCTGCTGGTGACGCCCTGGGGTCCCCAGGTGTAGTCGGTGCGCTTGGTGTAGACGTACTCGTTGCCCGCCTTGGCGGTGGTCAGGTGGAACAGCGCCGTGCCGTTGGTCGCGTTCTTCAGCGAGTCGGGCTTGTCGAGGCCGCCCTGGCAGACCATCTCGACCTCGCCCGTCATGCTGAGCAGGAACGGGTTGCTGGTCTTCGAGGTGATCGTGAGCTTGTTGCCCTCGGCCGTGGCCTTCATGTCGGCGGTGACGTCGGAGCCGTGCCAGAAGGTGCCGTGCTTGGCGTCCGCCTGGTAGGTGATGTTGTTCGCGGCCGTCGCGGCCGTGAACGTGCTGCCGTCGGAACAGGTGACGCCGTCCTTGAGGGTGTACGTCACGGAGGTGGGGGTCTGCGTCCAGCTCTGCGCGAGCCACGGCAGGGACTGGCCGTCCCCCGAGGTGTAGACGAGCGATTCGTAGGCGTACGGCACGAGCTGGCGCTGCACGAGCGAGACCCCGGTGAGCGGCGAGAGGCTGCCCGGGTCGTCGTTGAGCCCGACGTTGAACGTGCCGCCGGAGACGTACGAGGTCGGGCCTGCGCTCGCCTTGGCGCCGGAGCCTGAGCCGGAACCGCAGGCGGCGAGCGTTACGGCCGCGACCGCACATGCCGCGACCGCGACGGACGGCTTGAGGTGCTTCCTGGTCATTGCTGTCGTCCTTTGGTTCGACGCGGTGCGGGACGGGAGCCTGGTCGATGGGGCCGGGCGGCCCCGGGTACTCCGAGGCCCTGGGTCCGAGGCTAGAAAGCCCGGATACACCCGACAATGTGCCGACGACGCAGAGAATCGTGGCGCACTGTGCTGTGAACACAGTGGCCGGCACCACATCGGCTCGTGACCGCGAGCCGTCCGGGTACCGGTGTCCCCGCACCCGCGCCGGGTACGGGCCGCTCGAAAGCCGTCCCGGCGCGGTGATCTCCCTGGAGACGATGCAGGAGCGGGCTCCGTACTTCAAGCCCCGACGGCATCGACATGTGCCGCGACCAGCGGTTCAGCCGCCGCCGCTGTGCTCCTCGTAGGCGGCGACGACCTCTTCGGTCGGGCCGTCCATCAACAGCTCGCCCTTCTCCAGCCAGATCACGCGGTCGCAGGTGTCGCGGATGGAGCTGTTGTTGTGACTGACGAGGAAGACGGTGCCCGCCTCCTTGCGCAGCTCCCTGATCCGGTCCTCCGAGCGCTTCTGGAAGGCGCGGTCACCCGTGGCCAGCGCCTCGTCGATCATCAGCACGTCGTGGTTCTTGGCCGCCGCGATCGAGAACCGCAGCCGGGCGGCCATGCCGGAGGAGTACGTCCGCATCGGCAGCGAGATGAAGTCGTCCTTCTCGTTGATCCCGGAGAACTCGACGATGCCGTCGTACCGCTCGCGCACCTCCTCCTGGGACATGCCCATGGCCAGGCCGCCGAGGATGACGTTGCGCTCGCCGGTCAGGTCGTTGAGCAGGGCGGCGTTGACGCCGAGCAGGGACGGCTGGCCGTCGGTGTAGACCCGGCCGCGGTCGGCGGGGAGCAGGCCCGCGATGGCCTTGAGCAGGGTGGACTTGCCCGAGCCGTTGGAGCCGATGATGCCGATCGCCTCACCGCGGTAGGCCGTGAAGGTGACGCCCCTGACCGCGTGCACGGTGTGGACGTTCGGCGAGGCTCTGCGGGAGACCAGCCGGTGCAGGGCGGAGGTCGCGTTGCCCCGGCCGGTGCCCGCGCCGTAGATCCGGTAGACGACGTGCAGTCCGTCGACGATGACGGTGGGCACCAGGGGCCGGACCAGGCGCGGGGCGACCTCCGGGGCGATCTTCGGGTCCAGGGCGGCGGCCAGCTCGGGGGCCAGGCCCCTGGCGCTGTTCGGGACGGCGTTCAGCGCGGTCTCCTGCGTTGCCTCGTCCGTTGGTTCAGCCACGGCCGTACTCCTCCTCCGACGACCAGAAGAACGCGTACCCTGCGCAGGCGGCCACGGCCGCCCAGCCGACCGCGAGCGGCCAGATGTGCGGCGGGAGCTGTTCGCGGGTGACGCTGTCGATCAGCGCGAACCGCATCAGACCGACATATACCAGGGCGGGGTTGACGTTGAGCATCACCGCGACGGCGTGCGGCGCGCCGACGGTGAAACGGGAGAGGTCGTAGAAGACCCCGGAGACGTACATCCAGGTCCGCAGCACGAAGGGCAGCACCTGGGCGAAGTCGGTGGTCCTGGCGCCGACGCGGGCCAGGCCCAGGGCCAGCCCCGCGTTGAAGAGCGACTGGAGGGCCAGCGCGGGGACGGCGAGCAGCCAGCGGGTGGTGACCGGGATGCCCTCGGCGACCACGATGACCGAGAGCACGCCGAGGGAGAGCAGGAGCTGCCGGAGCTGGAGCAGGGTGGCGGCGATCGGCAGGCAGGCGCGCGGGAAGTGCAGGGCGCGGACGAGTCCGATGTTGTCGGTCAGCGAGCGGGCGCCGCCGAGGACGGCCGACTGGGTGAAGGTGAAGACGAAGACCCCGGTGCACAGGAACGGGATGTAGTCCGTGACGCCGCGGCCCGCACCGAGCAGCAGTCCGAAGATCAGGAAGTAGACGGCCGCGTTGAGCAGCGGGGTGAGCACCTGCCAGAGCTGGCCGAGGCGCGCGTCGCTGTAGAGGGCGGCCTGCCGGGCACCGGCGAAGGTGGTGACGAAGTGGCGGCGGGCCCAGAGCCGCCGGGTGTACTCCACGATTCCGGGGCGGGCGCCGCTGACGGTCAGGCCGTGGGCGGCGGCGAGCGCGGCGGGAGCGAGGTCCGCGGGGCCCGGCCGAGCGGGTGCGCGCGGGGCGGTGATCACGGCGGGAGAGGCGACGGGCATGGGCGGCTGCCTTCGGGTGACGGGCATGGGGAGACACTTGCGCAACGACGGAACGGGCCCGTATCGTCGTCACGGTCGACGGTAGAGCAGTCGCGGGATGGAACGCAACCGTTCCGTCGTCACGTCGGGTTAGGATCGCTCGCATGACCGACTCCGCCGAGGCCGCTTCTCCGTCCACGACGACCGGCGGTCCCCGCCGCGCCCCGGCGGGCGCCGCCGTGCTGCGCGAGGACGTCACCGAGGCGATCCGGGCGGCCGTCTTCGCCGAGCTGGCCGCCGTCGGATACGGGCGCATGTCGATGGAGGGCATCGCCCGGCGCGCGGGGGTCGGCAAGGCCGCCGTGTACCGCCGGTGGCGCTCGAAGCTGCCGCTGGTCCTCGACATGGTGTCCGACTTCGCCGCGCAGGGCCTTCCCGTGCCCGACACCGGCACGCTGTACGGGGACGTCCGCGCCCTGCTCGACGTCAGCGCGCGGGCCCTGCGGCATCCGGTCGCGGCGCAGATCATCCCCGATCTGCTGGCCGAGGCCGCTCGCAGTCCCGAGCTGGCCGACACGCTGCGCACCGCGCTGCGCGAGGCCCAGGGCGGGATCACCGTCGCCGTCATACGCCAGGCCGCCGCGCGCGGCGAGCTGTCCCCCAGCGCCGATCCCGAACTCGCCCTCGACCTCATCGCGGGCCCGCTCTACTGGCGTCTGGCCGTCATGCGCGCCGCCTACTCCCGAGCGCAGCTCGACGCCCTCACCTCAGCCGTCGTCGCTGCGCTCCAGGCTTCCACGTAGCGCGTACGTCCGCCCCCACCCCGCCGCCGCGCTCCCGGCTTCCGCATAACCACCGGGCCTCCGGCCCGGACCCCCACAGGACCTGCCCCGCTGAGGCCGGTCCGCACAGCGCACCACCGCCGCGGCCGCCCGCGCAGTTCCCCGCGCCCCTAAAAACCCGCCGCACCCATCCAAGCACTCTCGCCCCCGAAGGGCCGCGACCACCGGGCCTCCGGCCCGGACCCCCCACAGGACCTGCCCCGCTGAGGCCGGTCCGCACAGCGCACCACCGCCGCGGCCGGCCGCGCAGTTCCCCGCGCCCCTAAAAACCCGCCGCACCCAGCCGAGCACCCTCGCCCCCGAAGGGGCGCGGGGAACTGCGCGAGCAACCACGACGCACCGGAAGTCGGCGAACACCCGGCCGGGCTACGGCGCGTGGCCGAAGGGGCGCGGGGAACTGCGCGGGGAAGCCACCACCGGCGGGTGGTCGGGGGGATGCGGCAACCGCCCCACCGGGGCCGGTGGTGACCGGCAGGTCAAAGGCCGTCCACGTGCCGGCGGTGACCGGCAGGTCAAACGGCGGCCCCGTGCCCGTGGTGACCGGCAGGTCAAACGGCGGCCCCGTGCGGGAGCACCACGGTGCGGTGGGCGTGGTCGCCCGCCGCGTCCGCCGTGGGGGCGGCGGCGATCACGAGGATGCCCGCGGCGGCGACCCCCCGGAGGCGGCCCCAGATCCGGCCCTCGGCCGGAACGGCGAGGTCGGCGGGGTCGACCAGGAGGACGTCCGGGGCCGGGATGAGGGCCAGGGCGACGGCCAGGAGAAGCTGGTCGCAGACCCCCAGGTGTTCGAAGCGGGCGCGGCGGGGGACGACGCCGGGCCGCTCCGGGTCCGGGTGGTCGGCCAGGGTGAGCCCGGCGGCGGCCAGGGCTTCGTGGATGCGCCGGGCACCGACACGCAGGCCCGCGTGGACGGCCGCCAGGTCGAGGAGTTCACCGACGCGGTCGTACGGGTCGGGGGCCCCGGGGCCGTACACCCGCGCCACGCCGGTCCTGCGCCCGCCGGGCCGCAACCCGCGCCCGAGCGCGACCAGCATCGCGGTGCGTTCGGGACCCGCGGGGCCGATGACGGCCAGGAGTTCCGCGGCCGATACGGCGGCGGGCGCGACGCCGTGTGCGGGGGCGCTGTGCCCGGTCACTGTCACCACGCCGTCCCCTTCCTTCGTAGAGGCGAGCAATCCGCCCATATCTACCAAGGAAGGGGGCGTTCAGCGGCGCGGCACTCCGGAGAGCGCCGCCGTACGCGGCCGGGCCGCCGGCCGTACGCCGTCCCGGACGAGCACCAGCAGGGCCACGTCGTCGGCGGGACGGTCGGCCGCGTGCCGCAGGACGGCGGCGCGCAGGTCCGCGGCGACGGCGCGGCCGGACAGCGGGGTGCCGGGGCGTACGTCGGCCGCGTCGGCCAGGACGTCGGCCAGCGGGAAGAAGACGCCCTCGGCGTCCCGCGCGTCCTGCATGCCGTCGGTGCAGAGCAACAGCCCGTCGCCGGGCGGCACATGGCCGGTGGCGGCCGGTGCGGCCGTCCGCGCCGGGTCGAACAGGCCCAGCGGCGGCAGGGGTTCGCCGATCGGCAGCGGACCGGGCGCGGCGTCGAGCAGATACGGCTGCGGGTGGCCGCAGTTGACGATCCGGTAGGCGCCGTCGTCGGCGAGCTCGACGAGTTGGAGGGTGGCGAATTCCTCGGCGACCGGATCCTGTGGCGGGACACCGGCCGCCGCCGGGTGCTCACCGCGGGTCCGCTCCCGCAGATGGCGCCGCAGGGCCCCGTCCAACCGCCGCAGCACGCCCGCCAGTTCGGGTTCCTGATGGGCGGCCTCGCGGAAGCTGCCGAGCAGCGCGGCGACCATGCCGATCGCGGGCAGGCCGTGGCCGCGCGCGTCCCCGATGACCGCCCGCACCCCGAACGGCGTGGCCAGCACCTCGTAGAAGTCGCCGCCGACGTGAGCGCCCCGGCTGGCCGACACGTACTCCCCCGCCACCGTCCAGCCGCCCGCTCTGCGCGGCAGCGGCCGCAGCAGCACCTGCTGGGCGGCGACGGCGATCTCCCGCGTACGGTCCAGCTCGTCGCAGAGCAGCGACCGGCGGCGGGCGGTCCACATCGCCGCGGCTATCACCGCGACCACGGTGGCCGCGGCGCCGAGCACCGGGCCGGAGCCGTCGAAGGAGTCGTCGGCCAGTTCCGCGCCCAGCACGCCGAGCGCCAGCAGCCCGCTGCCGAACACCCAGAGCCGCCGGGCGCCCGCCGCGCAGGCCACCGCGGGTGTTACGGCGAGGGCGGGCAGCACGTCCGCGCCTTCGGACAACTGCCAGGTGAGCACGCCCATCACCGCCACCCACACGGCGGGTACCAGCGCCCACGGCACCCTTCGCAGCGCACGGACTGCCCGGTTTCGGATCATCCGCCCGGCTCCCCCCAGAAGCCGCGGTCGCGGCAGCGTCGGAGCCGCGGCCCGCATGCCCGGCTCCCGCATCCCGACCGATTCTGGCCATTCCCCGCGCACAAGTGGCCCGCCGAACGGGGTAATCACTCGAATGAGCGACGAAACCCTTGAGCGCTCCCCGAAAGACGAAGGGGGCCGCCCCGGTGCGTCCGGGACGGCCCCCCTTCTCGGGTCCTGCGCGCCGTCAGGCGCCGCGCAGCACCGCCCCGGTGAGGGCGTGGGCGCTGGCGACCGCCGCGTCACGCGCCGCCGTGGTCTCCTCGGCCGTCAGCGTGCGGTCGGGGGCCCGGAAGCGCAGCGCGTAGGCGAGGGACTTGCGGCCCTCGCCGATCTGCTCGCCGGTGAAGATGTCGAACAGCCGGAGCGATTCGAGGAGTTCACCGGCGCCGTCGCGCAGCGCGCGCTCGACGTCGGCGGCCGGGACCGAGGAGTCGACGACGAGCGCCACGTCCTGGGTCGCCACCGGGAAGGTGGACACCCGCGGCCCGGTGGGCCGGTCGCCGCCCGCGCGCTCGACCTGGTCCATGTCCAGTTCCATCGCGCAGGTCCGCTCGGGCAGGCCGAGCGCCTTGGTGACCCTCGGGTGCAGCTCCCCCGCGTTGCCCACCAGCGTCTCCTGACCGTCGACCACCGCGTACAGCGCGGCGCAGCGGCCCGGGTGGTAGGGGGCGTGCTGGTCCTGGCGGACGCTCAGCTCGACCCCGGCCTCGCGGGCCACGGTACGGGCCGCCTCGACCGCGTCGGCCCAGGTCGCCGGGTGTCCGGCGCCCCACCAGCCATTACGGTCGCGGGCGCCGCAGAGCACGACGGCGACCCGGCGGGGCTGGTCCGGCAGCGCCTCCTGGAGCCGCGCGATCTCCGCGTCCGTCGGACGGCGGTCGACCGCGAGACGCGGCGGCGCCTTCTCCGCGCCGGTCGGCAGGAAGACCAGACCGGTCTCGAAGAGCGCCAGGTCGTGCGTGCCGCGGCCCAGATTGCGGCGCAGCGTGGCCAGCAGACCGGGCAGCAGCGTCGTGCGCAGACCGGGCTCGGTGTCCGAGAGCGGGTTGGCGACGGTCACCGTGCGGCGGCGCGGGTCGTCCGCGTCGAGCCCGAGCTGGTCGAAGACCTCGGCGCTGACGAAGGGGTAGCTCGGCGCCTCCACGTATCCGGCGCCGGCCAGGGCCCGGCCGACCCGGCGGCGCAGGAGCTGCGACTCGGTCAGCCCGCGTCCGGCGGGCGGCTTGGGCAGCGTCGACGGCAGATTCTCGTAGCCTTCGAGCCGGATGACCTCTTCGGCGAGGTCGTTGGGGAAGGCCAGGTCGGGGCGCCAGCTCGGCACGGTGACGATCAGCTCGTCGCTGCCGTAGACGTCGCAGCCGATCTCCTGGAGGCGGCGGACGACGGTCTCGCGGCCGTACTCGGTGCCCGCGACGCGGTCCGGGTGGTCGGCGGCCATCGCGACGGTGCGCGGGGCCGACGGCGAGACGACCTCGGTGACGCCGGGGTCCGCGGTGCCGCCCGCCAGGCCCGTCAGCAGGTCGACCGCGCGCTGGGCCGCGGCCGAGGTGGCCTGCGGGTCGCTGCCGCGCTCGAACCGCTTGGACGCCTCGGAGCCGAGCTTGTGGCGGCGCGCGGTGCGGGCGATGGTGACCGGCGCGAAGTGCGCGGCCTCGATGACGATCTCGGTGGTGCCGGTGACGACGCCGGTCTCCGGGTCGGTGGCGGGCGCGGCGATCTCGGTGTTCGCGCCGCCCATCACGCCCGCGAGGCCGATCGCCCCGGAGTCGTCCGTGATGACCAGGTCCTCGGGGTCCAGCGTGCGCTCGACGTCGTCCAGCGTCGTCAGCTTCTCGCCGGGCAGCGCGCGGCGCACCCCGATCGGCCCTTCGATCCGCGAGCGGTCGTAGGCGTGCAGCGGCTGGCCCAGCTCGAACATCACGTAGTTGGTGATGTCCACGGCCAGCGAGATCGGCCGCATGCCGACCTTCTGGAGCCTGCGCTGGAGCCAGATCGGCGACCGCGCCTCGGGGTCGAGACCGGTGACCGTACGGGCGGTGAAGCGGTCGCAGCCGACCGGGTCGGCGACCTTGACCGGGTAGCCGAACGCGTTGGGCGCGGGCACGTCGATCAGCGCCGGGTCGCGCAGCGAGACGCCGTACGCGATGGCCGCCTCGCGGGCGACGCCGCGCATCGACAGCGCGTAGCCGCGGTCCGGCGTGACGGCGATGTCCAGGACCTCGTCGACCAGTTCGAGCAGCTCGACGGCATCGGTGCCCACCTCGTGCTCGGGCGGCAGCACGATGATGCCCTCGTGGTCGTCGCCCATGCCCAGCTCCTGCGCGGAGCAGATCATGCCGTGCGAGACATGGCCGTACGTCTTGCGCGCGGCGATCGCGAAGTCGCCGGGCAGCACGGCGCCTGGCAGCACCACGACGACCTTGTCGCCGACCGCGAAGTTGCGGGCGCCGCAGACGATCTCCTGCGGCTCGCCGGTTCCGTTGGCGTCGCCGACGTCGACCGTGCAGAAGCGGATCGGCTTCTTGAAGCCCTCCAGCTCCTCGATGGTCAGCACCTTGCCGACGACCAGCGGGCCCTTGAGCCCGGCGCCGAGCTGTTCGACGGTCTCGACTTCGAGGCCGGCGGAAATGAGCTTGGCCTGGACGTCGCGGCCGGTCTCACCGGCGGGCAGTTCGACGTACTCCCGCAGCCAAGAAAGCGGGACCCGCATCAGATCTCCATCCCGAACGGAAGGGTGAAGCGCACATCACCCTCGACGATGTCTCGCATGTCCTCGACGCTGTGGCGGAACATCAGCATCCGCTCAATGCCGAAGCCGAACGCGAAACCGCTGTACTTCTCCGGGTCGACGCCGCAGGCGGTGAGCACCCTGGGGTTGACGACGCCGCAGCCGCCCAGCTCGATCCAGCCCTCGGAGGAGCAGGTGCGGCAGGGGCGGTCGGGGTTCCCGACCGAGTCGCCGCGGCAGACGTAGCAGAGCATGTCCATCTCGGCGGACGGCTCGGTGAACGGGAAGTGGTTGGGCCGCAGCCGCGTCGTCATGCCCTCGCCGAACAGCGAGACCACCATGTGGTCGAGGGTGCCCTTGAGGTCGGCCATGGTCAGGCCCTCGTCCACGGCGAGCAGTTCGACCTGCGCGAAGACCGGGGTGTGGGTGGCGTCCAGCTCGTCGGAGCGGTAGACGCGGCCCGGCGCGATCACGTAGACGGGCAGCTCGCGCTCCAGCAGGGCGCGGATCTGCACCGGGGAGGTGTGGGTGCGCAGCACCACGCCGGACTCGCCGCTGCCGCCGGGGCCTTCGGGGCCCTCGACGAAGAAGGTGTCCTGGGTCTCGCGGGCGGGGTGGTCGGGCGGGAAGTTGAGGGCGTCGAAGTTGAACCACTCGCTCTCGACCTCGGGACCCTCGGCGACCTCGTAGCCCATGGCCACGAAGATGTCCTCGATGCGCTCGGAGAGCGTGGTGAGCGGGTGCCGCGCGCCGACCGGGCGCCGGTCGTAGGGCAGCGTGACGTCCACGGCCTCCTCGACCAGCACGCGGGCGTCGCGCTCCGCCTCCAGCTCGGCCTGCCGGGCGGCCAGCGCCTTGTTGACCGCGCCGCGCGCCTGGCCGACGCGCTTGCCCGCCTCCGCCTTGGCCTGCGGCGGCAGCGCGCCGATCTCGCGGTTGGCGAGCGCCAGCGGCGAGGCGCCGCCGGTGTGCGCGGTCTTCGCGTGCGCGAGCGCGTCGAGGTCGGTGGCGGCGGCGACGGCGGCCAGCGCCGCGTCGCGCATCCGCTCGATCTCCTCCGGCTTCAACGCCTCGACCTCCACAGGGTCGTACGACTTGTTCGGTGCCGACATCTTTTCCCGTTCCGCAGTGGATGGTGGTGGGGGCGCCTCCCAGGACGGAGTCTCCGAGTGGAGGCTCTGCCCGACCGGACACATACCGAAGCCCGATTCTACCGGCGCCGCGTGGACCGCCTGATCACGCCCGCCGGGGGTCCGCCGGGACGACATCCCCGGCGAACGCTCTGCCCGCGCGGCCGGTCAGGCCATGAAAGCGGGTGCCCCGACGGGCAGAATAAATCGGAACTGGGCGCCGCCGCCGGGGGCCCTGCCGACGGAGATGGTGCCGCCGTGCGCCTCGACGATGCCCTTGACGATGTACAGCCCGAGGCCGGTGCCGCCGCGCTTGCTGCCCCGCCAGAAGCGGGTGAAGACGCGGCCCATCGACTCCTCCGGAATGCCGGGGCCCTCGTCGCTCACGGTCACCGCTGTGCCGGTGCAGCTCCGCTCCTGCGCGGAGAACGAGGGCTCTACGTCGATGGTGACAGTCCCCTCGCCGTGCCGCACCGCGTTTTCCAGCAGATTGCCGAGGACCTGGTCGACCTTGTCGGGGTCGGCCCACAGCGCGGGCAGCGGCTGGGTGACCCGCACCCGGAAGCGGTCGGCCCGCTGGCCCGCGGCGACATGACCGTCCACGTGCCGCTGCACGGCCGCCGCCATGTCCACCGGCTGGCGGCGCACTTCCAGGCGGCCGGAGTCGATCCGGGAGATGTCGAGGAGTTCCGCGATCAGCCGGGTGACCCGGTTGGCGTCGGCGTCGACGGTCTCCAGCATGAGTTTCTTCTGATCGTCGGTGAAGCGTTCCCACTTGGCGAGCAGGGTGGCGGTGAAGCCCTTGACCGAGGTGAGCGGCGAGCGCAGTTCGTGCGCGACGGTGGCGATCAGCTCGGCGTGGCTGCGTTCGGTACGGCGGCGGGCCTCGGTGCCGCGCAGCGAGACCACCAGACGGCGCACCGGTCCCGTGGGGTATTCGCGCACATAGCGGGCGGCGACCAGCACTTCGCGTCCGCCGGACAGCAGCAGATTGCGTTCCGGCTGGCCGACCCTGATGGCCAGGCCGCCGTACGGGTCGGTGAGCGCCCACCAGCGGCGGCCTTCGAGGTCTTCCAGCGGCAGCGCGCGCTCCACGGATTTGCCGAGCACGTCGCGCGGGTGCAGGGCGGTGATCCGGGCGGCGGCGGCGTTGAAGGCGATCACCCGGCCGCGCTCGTCGGCGACCACCAGGCCGTCGGGGAGGTCGTCCGGGTCCAGGCCCAGGGAGTCGACGCCGAACGGTTCCGCGCCGAGGGGGCGGGCGGCGCGCGGCGCGGTGTCCCGCGATTCCGCTTCGGGGCCCGCGGGCCCCGGGGTCCGCGGTCCCGCGGAGCGCGCGGTCCGGCCCAGGACGGCGCTGCGCGCCTCGTCCTCTGGCACCGTCACATCCATCCCCGCCACTCCCCTTTCAGGGCCCCCGGGCCGCCACCCTACTAGGTGGATGTGACGCTGCGGCACCCTCCGGGCGCGCGCTGCGCCCGCGCGGAGGCGTAGAGGCAGACGGCGGCGGCCGTCGCGAGGTTGAGGCTTTCGGCGCGGCCGTGGATCGGGACGCGGACGACCTCGTCGGCCAGCGCGCGGGTCTCCTCGGGCAGGCCCCACGCCTCGTTGCCGAAGATCCAGGCGGTGGGGCCGTTCATGGTGCCCTCGTCCAGCTCGCCGTCCAGGTCCCGCCCGCCCGCGCCGTCGGCGGCCACCACCCGTACCCCGGCGGCCCGCAGTCCTGCCACGGCGGTGTCGACGGGCACGCCGACGGCGACCGGCAGGTGGAACAGGCTGCCCGCGGAGGCGCGTACGGCCTTGGGGTTGTACGGGTCCACGGACGCGTCGGTGAGCACCACCGCGTCGGCGCCCGCGGCGTCGGCGCAGCGCAGCACCGTACCGGCGTTGCCGGGGTCGCGGACGTTGGCGAGCACGGCGACCAGCCGGGGCCCGGCGCGCAGGATCTCCTCGAACGGCGAGTCGAGGAAGCGGCACACACCAACCAGACCTTGCGGGGTGACGGTGTCGGAGATCTCCGCCATCACCTCGGGGGTCGCGGTCAGTACGGGCGCGCCGACGGTACGGGCGGCGGCCACGATGTCGGCGTGCCGCTCGGCGGCCTCCGGTGTGGCGTACAGCTCGACCAGGGTCCTGCCGCCCTCGGTGCCGGGGTGCGCGATGGCCTCCCGTACGGCCTGCGGTCCCTCGGCGAGGAAGCGGCGCTCCTTGCCGCGGAAGCTGCGCTTGGCCAGCCGGTGCGCGGCGGTGACGCGCGTCGAACGCAACGAGGTCAGCTCGGGGGCTGGCATGGGTGACTCGCCTTCCGGATACGGGGGAAGCGGGCATGGCACAGGCCCGCAGGGGACAACCACCCGCGGGCCCGGAACCGTACCGTGAACAGGGCGCGTGTCGGCGTCAGGCCGCCTTGGGCGCGTTCACGTCGGAAGGCAGCGCCTTCTGGGCGACCTCGACCAGCGCCGCGAAGGCGTTCGCGTCGTTGACGGCCAGCTCGGCGAGGATCTTGCGGTCCACCTCGACGTTGGCGGCCTTCAGGCCCTGGATGAAGCGGTTGTAGGTGATGCCGTTGGCGCGGGCAGCGGCGTTGATCCGCTGGATCCAGAGCTGACGGAAGTCGCCCTTGCGCTTCTTGCGGTCGTTGTAGTTGTAGACCAGGGAGTGGGTGACCTGCTCCTTGGCCTTGCGGTACAGGCGCGAACGCTGACCGCGGTAACCGCTGGCCTGCTCGAGGATTGCCCGGCGCTTCTTCTGGGCGTTGACTGCCCGCTTGACGCGTGCCACTTGATAACTCCTTCTAGGGGACCGCGGTGATGCTCACACGGTCCGAAAGCGAATGAGGTCCCGGATCGGAACGGCGTGCCCCCGTCGGGGCACCGCCGTCACTTGCCGAGAAGCTTCTTGATCTTCTTGGCGTCCGACTTGGCGACCTCGACGGTGCCGGTGAGGGCGCGCGTCTTGCTGGACGGCTTGTGCTCAAGCAGGTGGCGCTTGCCGGCGCGCTCGCGCAGCACCTTGCCGGAGCCGGTGATCTTGAAGCGCTTGCTCGCACCGCTGTGCGTCTTGTTCTTCGGCATGGCGCCGTAGTCTCCTCGTCGCTGGCCCTCCCGTCCGCCGGTGGGCGCACGGAGAGCGTCAGTCCTGCATTACGGCCCGGAGCCGGAGGCTCCGGGGTGTTCGTCTCGTCTCAGGCGTCGGCCTGGGCCTCGTCCGGCACCTCGACGTCGTCGTGGGACACGGCCTCGTCGTGGGAGACGTCGTCGTCGTCGGCCGGGGCCTCACCCAGGCGGCTGGCCTTGCGGGCGGCCTGCGCCTCGCGGGCCTCGGCCATTGCCTCGGTCTTCTTCTTGTGCGGACCGAGGACCATGATCATGTTCCGGCCGTCCTGCTTCGGGTTCGACTCGATGAAGCCGAGGTCCTGGACGTCCTCCGCGAGCCGCTGCAGCAGCCGGTAACCCAGCTCCGGCCGGGACTGCTCGCGACCACGGAACATGATCGTGATCTTGACCTTGTCACCCTGCTTGAGGAACCGGACGACGTGACCCTTTTTGGTGTCGTAGTCGTGCGGGTCGATCTTCGGCCGGAGCTTCATCTCCTTGATGACCGTGTGCGCCTGGTTCTTGCGCGCCTCACGGGCCTTCATGGCCGACTCGTACTTGAACTTCCCGTAGTCCATGAGCTTGCACACGGGCGGACGGGCGGTCGCCGCGACCTCGACCAGGTCGAGGTCGTACTCCTGCGCAAGCTCCAGGGCCTTCGCAAGCGGCACGATGCCGACCTGCTCGCCGCTGGGACCGACAAGTCGAACCTCGGGAACGCGAATCCGGTCGTTGATGCGGGGCTCGGCGCTGATGGGGCCTCCTCGGTTGCACCACGCGGCTGACTGGCCGACAGCCGCGCATGAGTCTGTCTGGTTCTTCCGACCCCGTACCCAAGGCGCAAAAAACGCCCCGTACGGTACACAGGCGGGGCTCCTCACAACCGGGGAGCACCGCCGCGTTATTCCGCGGGGCGCATCGGACGGTGCCCGGTGGTGTCATGCTGACCGGAAACCGTCTGACCGGGGACCCGTCGGCCGAAAGGCCAACCAGGTGGGAGATCGGAGCCTCCACTTGATGGCCGGGACACACGGGTGCCCGGCCGGTCGTTCTCCCACCATACCAAAGGCTGACCGAAGCCCGTAATCCGCCGGACGGGGCATATCGTGTGCGGCATGAGCGACGAACAACAGACCCCGGACTTCGACAGCCTCACCCGCGACATCGCGGATGTGCCCGCCGTCGAGGTGATCACCACGGTCGCGGTGCACCTGATGAGCGCCGCCGCGGTGAATCTGGGGCTGGCCGAGGAGGGCCCGCAGCACAAGGACCTGGACGAGGCCCGCAAGCTCATCCAGGCGCTGGCCGGTCTGGTGACGGCGAGCGCCACCGAGATCAGCTCCTTCCACGCGGCCCCGCTGCGCGACGGGCTCAAGTCGCTCCAGCTCGCCTTCCGCGAGGCGTCGCTGGTGCCGGACGAGCCGGGCCAGGGGCCCGGCGAGAAGTACACCGGGCCCGTCTACGTCTGACCTCTGCCGCCGAGGGGGTCCGGGACCGGCGCGGCCGGTGCCGGGCGGCGCGGCCCGCGGGACCTCATGACGCCTCGGTCGCGCCGTCCCCCTTGTCGGCCAGCGCCTCGTCGACGGCGGCGGCCCGCGCGGCCTTGGCGGCGACCAGCGCCGGGTGGGTGACCTGGTGGACCAGGGCGGCGAGCGCGCCGCCGATCAGCGGGGCCACGATGAACAGCCAGAGCTGCGAGAGCGCCGGGCTGCCCGCGAAGAGCGCGGGGCCCAGGCTCCGCGCCGGGTTCACCGACGTGCCGGTCAGCGGGATGCCGACCAGGTGGATGACGGCGAGCGCCATACCGATGGGCAGGCCGTCGAAGCCGACCACCGCGACCCGGTGGGTCACCGCGAGCACCACGAAGACCAGCAGGAAGGTCAGCACCACTTCGGCGATGAAGGCACCCGCGGTGTTGATGCCGACCGCGGACCGGTAGCCGTAGCCGTTGGTGCCGAAGGCGCCGTGCGTCTTGAGACCCGGCACCTGCTTGGCGACCAGCAGGAGCAGCGCGGCGCCCGCGATGGCGCCGAGGAACTGCGCGATCCAGTACTCGACGGCGGTGCGCACCGTGATCCGCCGGGCGACGAGCATGCCCAGCGTGACGGCCGGGTTGACGTGGCAGCCGGATATGGGGCCGAAGGTGTAGGCCAGCGCGAGCAGGACGAAGCCGAAGGCCAGCGCGATACCGAGGGTGCCGATGTACTCGCCGGACAGCACGGCGGCCCCCACGGCGAAGAAGACCAGCAGGAGCGTGCCGAGGAATTCACAGGTCACTGTTCGCTTGTCCATCGGACCTCCTTGTGACGAGCACAGCCTGCTCACGCCATTCTCGGCCTTGCTGATGAAATCCACATCTCGGGTAATTTAGGGCAAATGAACCGGTCCGGACGGCGTTCTGGAGCGGTGCCGACCACCCGAAGGGCGTCGGCTCGACGCACGAGGTCCAGCGCACGAGGTTCAGCGCGCGGGTCTCAGCTCACGGGTCACAGCGCCCGAGGCTCAGTTCATGGGTCTCAGCGCGCGAGGCTCAGCTCACGGGTCTCAGCGCGCGAACAGCGGCTCGCCCGGCAGTACGGCGCCCGGCGGCAGCAGTGCCAGGTCGAGGCCGCGCACCAGGCCAGCCCGCAGCACCTCGTCGGCGGCCAGCGCGGCGGCGATCCTGCGCCCGGTCTCCTGGACGTCGGCGTCCGGCGCCAGCACCAGGCCGAGCGTGCCGTCGCCGTCGGTCCCCGGCGTCAGGTGCGCCCGTACGACACCGGGCTCGGCGGCCACCGCGGCCCGCAGCGCCTCCCGTACGGCGGGGTCGGCGGTCGGGTCCGCGCGGCCGGGCCCGAGGGCGGCGGCGCGCAGGGCGGGTCCGGTCAGTTCGTACGTGACCGGCCCCGCGAGGTCGATCAGCAGCGTGTCGGCCCCCTCGTGCGCGAGCGCCTGGAGGGCCTGCGACAGCGGTACGGCGACCGGCCGCGCCTCCGGCCGCCAGCGGGCCAGCGCCGCCACGGAGGTGAAGGCGGGCAGCGCCCGCCGCCCGTCCGGCGCCTGGATCGTCGGCACCGCCATGTCGCTGCTCTTCTCGCGGCGCAGCCCGTCCTCGCCGGTCTCGGCCTCGCCGAGCACCGCGACCACCGGCACCAGCAGCCGGGCCCCGTGCAGCGCGGCGACCACGGCCGCCTCCGTGCCGGGGTCCCGCGCGTAGCCGGTCAACGCGTCGGCCAGTGCCGCGTCGGCCGAGCCGTCGTCGTCGGAGAAACCGGGGTCGGGGATGTTCTTCAGCGCCACCCCGGAACCCTATCCGCCGTCCGCCGACAGACCGTGGGCGGGCCGTCCCGCGCGGCGGGGGCGGAACCACAGCAGCGCGGCGACCACGACCAGGGCGGCTCCGGCCACGGCGAAGACGGTCGCGACACCGTCGCCGAGGAAGCGGGCGGGCTCGGGCGCGCGGACCGGCGGCGCGGGGCCGGGGCTGAAGTACGTCCGCGGATAGCCGACGGCGGCCGGTACGGGGGGCGCGGGCCTCAGCTTCGCGGCGGCCTTCAGCGCGGCGGCCGGGTCGATCAGACCGGTGCCCATCTCGTCGCTGCGCCCGTCCTTGGGCCGGTCCCGCGTCGTGTCCTCCAGCACCCGCTTGACCTGGGCCGGGCTCAGCCTCGGGTCGGCGGACCTGATGAGGGCGGCGGCGCCGGAGACGTACGCGGAGGCGGCGCTGGTGCCCCAGCCCTCGTAATAGGTGCGGTCCGGGTCGGCGATCACGACGTCGACGCCGGGCGCGGAGACGGACGCGTACCAGCGGCGGGTGGAGAAGGCGGCGTGCTGCCCGTTCCTGTCGACGGCCGCGACCGCGATCACTCCGGGGTACGCGGCCGGGTAGGAGGAACGGTCGGCCTCCTCGCCGCCGTTGCCCGCGGACGCGACGACCACGACGCCCTTGCCGAGCGCGTACCGGATCGCCTCGTCCTCGGCGGCGACGGGCGCGGCGGTGGCGCTGTCGTCGCCGAGCGAGAGATTGATGACGTCGGCGCCGTGGTCGACCGCCCACCGGATGCCGTCGGGCAGCGCGTTGCCCTTGCTCGTACGCGCCTTGGACCGCTGCGGGTCCTTGTCCTCCAGGATCACCCGCACCGGCAGGATCTTCGCCTTGGGCGCGATGCCCATGACGCCCGAGTCGTGGCCGGGACCGTGGCCGTGCCCCGCGATGATCGCGGCCATCCCCGTGCCGTGCCGGGCCCAGGAGCGGTCGCCGCGGCCGGCGCCGAAGCCGACCATGTCCTTGCCCGTCAGCACCTGCCCGGTCAGGTCGGGGTGCGTCGCGTCCACCCCGGTGTCGAGCACCGCGACCGTGACGCCCGCGCCCTGGCTCGTACGCCACGCGCTCTCGGCGTGCAGGGCGCTCAGCGCCCAGTCGGCGTTGCGCACGGCGTCGGCGGCGGCGGGCTGGGCGGCCAGGACGAGGGCCGCGGCGCCCGCGGCGAGCGAGGTCAGGGCGCCGAGCAGGCGGCGGGCCGGGAGACGGGAGGGGCGGCTCATCGGGACTTCTCCGTACCGGTGGCGCCGGGACCGCCAGGGCTGCTGGACGGCCTGAGCAACGCGGTCACCGCGCTGTGCAGGCGGTCGTCGACGGCCGAGGCCAGGCCGGTTGCGTCGTAGCCGAGGCCGGCCTGGGCGGCCACGCTGGTGGCGCCGGACTTGGTGGCCTTGTCGGCGGACTGCGGGGTGAGGGTGCGCCCGTCGGCGAAGCCGGTGACCGCGTACACGACGAAGGGCAGGTCGGCGGAGACCTGCACGTCCCAGCTGCCGCGCTGCTTCACGCCGAAGGAGTCGGCGGCCGTGCCGGGGAAGGCCACCGGGCGCGGGATCAGGTCCGCGCGGTCGCCGAGGTGCTGCGAGGCCCAGCGTCCGCTGAACCCGCGCATGGTGGCCGACTCGGCGGTGGTGACCAGCAGGCCCACCGTGGTGACCGAGGTCGACGTGCTGTCCACGTAGGTCGCGCGCAGCAGGCGCGCGCAGCCGACCGGGGCGAGTACCTGCTGGAGCAGCGGGTCGAAGGCGGCGGCGCAGCCGCCGGGCGCGGCGACGCCGATCCTGGTCCACGCGCGGTCGGCCCCGCCGGGACCCGCGCCGTTGGCGGACACCGTGCGCGGGAACAGCGCGTCGACCGGTGTGCTGCGCCACACCTCCCGTACGGCGGCGAACGCCTTGACGCTCCCGTCCACCAACGGCGGCTCCGCCCGCGGCTTGTGGTTGATCGCGCTCCCGGCGACCGCCCCGCCGATCAGGCCGAGCCCGAGCACCAGGCAGAGCGCCGCCCAGATCCGGGCCGAAGCCCCGCGGGCGGCGGGGGCGACGGCCCGCGCGGGCCCATGGTCGTATCCGGCGGGCGCGTATCCGCCGGGACCGTACGCCGTGAACCGCGGCGCGGCGGCGGGCGGTGGGGTGTACGGCGGTGCGGGGGGCCGCGCCGGAGGCGGGGGGACGGCCGGAGGCGGTTCGGCCGCGGGCGGCGGAGGTCCCTCGGGGTGCGGGGGGACCGTCGGCGGAGTCTGCGGGCTCTGTTCCCGGCGAGGTTGGAGCGGGGGGAACGACGGGGACGTGGAGCCTCCTCCGTTGTCCACTCCAGTGCTCACCGGCGCCCCCTCGTGACATGTCCTCACGGCTTGCGCGTCACTCTACGGGGTCGACCGGACGTCGTGGTCCAGCAGGCCGTCCGGCATCCGTCCGCGTGACACGGCGGCGGCCGTGCCCCGTACGCCCCTACCGCCCGGTAGCCCCTGTCTGGCAAGCTTCATGACATGTCAGAACGCGCTGCCGACCGCACCCGGTACGACCGGGCCACCGCCCATCTCGACGCCCCCGTGGCGATCGTCGACCTGGAGGCGTTCGACGCCAACGCCGACGACCTGGTGCGCCGCGCGGGCGGCAAACCGATCCGGGTGGCGTCCAAGTCGGTGCGGTGCAGGGCGCTGCTGGAGCGGGCGCTGGCCCGCGACGGCTTCGCGGGCATCATGTCGTTCACCCTGGCCGAGTCGCTGTGGCTGGCGCGCGCGGGCTTCACCGACATCCTGCTGGCGTATCCGTCGGCGGACCGGGACGGCTTCGCGGAGTTGGCCGCCGATCCCAAGCTGGCCGCCGCCGTCACGGTGATGGTGGACGACGTCTCGCACCTCGACCTGATCGACGCGGCCCGCGGCGGCGGCGACGAGACCGTCCGGGTCTGTCTCGAAATGGACACCAGCCTGCGGAAGTTGGGCGGTCGGCTGCGGATCGGCGCGCTGCGCTCGCCGCTGCACGACCCGGAGCGGATGGCGGCGCTGGCCCGTACCGTCACCGCGCGGCCCGGCTTCCGGCTGGCCGGGATCATGGCGTACGAGGGGCATGTCGCGGGGGTCGGCGACGCGGTCGCGGGCCGTCCGTTGCGGTCGCGGGCCATACGGCTGATGCAGTCGGCGGCCCGCAAGGAGCTGGCGGCGCGGCGCGCGGAGGCGGTCCGCGCGGTGCGGGCGGTCGCGCCGGAGCTGGAATTCGTCAACGGCGGCGGCACCGGCAGCGTGCAGACCACCGCGGCCGAGGACGCGGTGACCGAGATCGCGGCGGGCTCCGGGCTCTATGTGCCGCGACTGTTCGACAACTACACGTCCTTCCGGGGCCGTCCGGCCGCGCTCTTCGCGCAGCCGGTGGTGCGCAGGCCCGGCGTCGGCGTGGTGACCGTGCTCGGCGGCGGCTACCCGGCCTCCGGCGCGGCCGGGCCCGACCGGCTGCCGGTGCCGTACCTGCCGGAGGGGCTGCGCTACGACCCGCAGGAGGGTCCCGGCGAGGTGCAGACCCCGCTGCTGGGGTCGCCCGCGGACGACCTGCTGATCGGCGACAAGGTCTGGTTCCGGCACGCGAAGGCCGGTGAACTGTGCGAGCGCTTCGCCGAGTTGCACCTGGTCGAGGGCGACCGGGTGACGGCGACGGTGCCGACGTACCGCGGTGAGGGCAAGACGTTCCTGTAACCGCTGAAGGCGACAGGGGGCGGCGCCCGGGGTCCGGGCGCCGCCCCGTGTCGCGTACGGCCTCGCGCGGGCCGCGGGTCAGACGCCGGTGCCGCCCGTGCCGCCGGTGCCGCCGCTGCTGTCGGCCTTGATGCCCTGGGTGATCTGGTCCATGACGGCCAGGCTCGGGGCTTTGGAGCCGATGTCGAAGCCGAAGCGGACGACCGCGATGTTCTTCGGGTCGCGGGGCGAGGGGAAGGCGAGGGACTCCACGTACCCGCTGGTGCCGGACTTCGTGACGATCTTCCAGCGGACGAAGTACCCCTTCTGCCCGGCGACCGTGACCGGCTGCGACGCGATCTGCTGGTGCGAGGTCGTGGCGCCGTAGATGTCGGTGCTGTACGCGTCGGCCGCGTTCTGCGCGATGTCCGCCTTGGCGGCGGCCTCCGCTCCGGTCGCGGTGAGCTTGAGCGCCTCGGCGGGCTGGGCGAAGACGCCGCCGCGCACGCAGTCCTTGGTGGCGTCGCCGGGGCACGGGTAGCCGCCGGTGACCACGCTGGCGCCGATGCCGTTGGCGCCCGAGGTGCCGGTCCAGCCGTTGAGCACGGGGAGCCTGATGCCGTCGTAGCCGTCCACGGCCTTGCCGTCGCTGCCGCCGTCGGGACCCTGCGAGCCGTCCGGGGAGTCGGGGTCGGGCGACCCGCCGCCCGGCGACCGCGGTGTCCGGGACTCGCCTCGGTGCGGCGCCGAGGCGCTGGGCGTCGGCGAGGCGTTCTTGTCGCTCTTGTCGTCCTTGCCCAGGACCAGGATTCCGGCGACCACGCCACCGATCAGGACGAGCGCGGCCACGATCGCGATGACCACCGCACCGGTACGGCGACCGCCGCCGCCGGGGCCGCCGGCCACGACGTCGCCCGGATAGCCCGGCGTGCCGGGGTAGCCCGCGTAGGGCTGCTGGACCGCGTCCACCGGGACGGGCGCGGTCCTGGTGTACTCCGTCCACGTACTCCCGTCCCACCAGCGTTCCATGGCCGGGCCGTTGCCTGTGTGCCCGGGTTCTGGATACCAGCCGGGCGGGGTCGTCGTCGTCACGGCCGTCACCCTATGGCCCCTGCATGAGAATCCCGTAAGGGCGTCGGTCACAGCCCGGTTACACCCGTTCTGTCACCGCGATTTCCGGCCGCACGGCCGCCCGTCCCCCGTGCTGCCCGTCCCTCTCACCCCTCGCCGCTCTTACCGCTTGCCGCTCTTGCCGCTCTTGCCTCGGGTCAGCGTCAGCAGGTCGCGCGCCGGGCCCGCCGGGCGGTGGCCCGCCGTCCACACCGCGCGCAGCGACCGGCCGAGGTCGAGACCGGCGACGGGGACGCGGACGAGGCGGCGGGCGGCCAGCTCCTCCACGACGGCGAGTTCGCTGAGCACCGCGGGCCCCGCGCCGCTGACGGTGGCGGCCTTCACGGCGGTGGTCGAGGCGAGTTCGAGCAGCGGTACGGCCGGGCCGCCGTGTCCCGCCAGGCCCGCGTCGAGCACTTGCCGGGTGCCGGAGCCCTCCTCGCGCAGGACGAGCGCGGTCGCGGCGAGTTCGGCCGCGGTCAGCGCCTTGCGGCGGCGGGCCCAGGGGTGGGCGGGCGCGACCACGACCAGCAGCAGGTCGTGCGCGATCACGACGGCGTCCAGACCCGCGGGGACGTCCACGCCCTCGACGAAGCCGAGGTCGGCGGTGCCCGCGAGCACCTGCCGGGCGACGGCCGCGGAGTTGCCCGCGGCGAGCGAGACGGCCGTGTCCGGGTGGCTGCCGTGCAGGGCGATCAGCCAGCCGGGCAGCAGGTATTCGGCGACGGTCATGCTGGCCGCGACCCGGAGCCGGGAGTCGCGCCTGCCGCGCAGCGCCCGCGCGCCCGCGTCGAACGCCTCGGCGGCCTCCAGCACCTTGCGCGCCCACTCGCTGACCAGCGCCCCCTCGTCGGTGAGGCGCGAGCCGCCGGGCGAGCGGCGGACCAGCGCCACGCCGAGCTGCCGCTCCAGGCCGCGCAGCCGCCCGCTGGCCGCGGGCTGGCTGATGCCCAGCTCCCGCGCGGCCCGCCCGAGGCTGCCGAGCCGCGCGACGGCCAGCAGCAGCTCCATGGCGGCGAGGTCGGGGACCCGGCGGGCGAGCGGAGTGCCGGGTGGGGGCGGCGTGGTGGACGGCTGAGCCATAAGCCCACGTTATGCCCTCATAGCCTCGCGGGCTCTACCGGGCCGGCCCGCGGGAGGGGAGGGTCGGAGCATGGCCACTGTTCACGCCGCGCAGCCGTTCGCCCAGGTTCGTACCCGTGTCCCCGCGGTACGGCACGTCGGTCCCAACTGGTACGCCACCGTCATGGGGACGGCGATCGTGGCGAACGCCGGGGTGGCGCTGCCGGGCGGGCAGCGCTGGCTGCGGGACGTGTGCACCGGGGTGTGGGCGCTGTCCGCGGTCCTGCTCGTCGCGGTCCTCGCGGCCCGCTGCGCGCACTGGGCCTGGCACACCGACCAGGCGCGGCGCCATCTGCGCGACCCGGCCGTGGCGCCGTTCTACGGCTGTCTGCCGATGGCGCTGCTGGCCGTCGGCGCGGGCACGCTGCTGCTCGGGCCGCCCGTGCTCGGGGAGCGTACGGCGGTCACGGTCGACGCGGCGCTGTGGGCGGTCGGGACGGCGTCGTCGCTGGTGGTCGCGGCGGCCGTGCCGTATCTGATGGTGGCCAGACACCGGATCGGCCTCGACGACGCGTCGCCCGTGTGGCTGCTGCCGGTGGTGGCGCCGATGGTCGCGGCGGCCACCGGGCCCGCGCTGATCCCGCGTCTGCCCGCCGACGCCGTACAGGCCAGGGAGGCGCTGCTGCTGGGCTGTTACGCGATGTTCGGGCTGAGCCTGCTGGCGACGCTGACGATGCTGCCGCTGGTGTGGTCGCGCCTGGTGCGCCGCGGGCCGCTGCCGCTCGCCCTGACCCCGACGCTCTTCCTGGTGCTCGGTCCGCTCGGGCAGTCCACGACGGCGGTCGGCCAGGGCGCCGACGTGGCCTCCGGCGCCGTCCCCGCCCCGTACGCGACGGCGCTGCGCGGCTTCGCGGTGCTGTACGGCGTCCCGGTGATGGGCTTCGCGCTGCTGTGGCTCGCGGTGGCGGCGGCCCTGGTGGTGCGGGCGGCCCGGCGCGGGATGCCGTTCGCGATGACCTGGTGGGCCTTCACCTTCCCGGTCGGCACCTGCGTGACCGGCGCGGCGAGCCTGGCCCGGCACACCGGTCTGCACGCGCTGGGCTGGCTGGCGGTCGGGCTGTACGCGGCGCTGGTCGTCGCCTGGCTGGCGGCGGGCGCGGGCACGCTGCGGGGGACGGTGAGCGGCCGGCTGCTGGCGGCGCCCACGGGGTGACCGGCTGGACCGGTCTCAGTACGTGCGCGCCGCCCTCAGCGCGGCCCCCACGACGGCGGGCGCTCGCACCAACGAGGGCCCGTACCAGGTGAGATGGCGACCGCTGACCAGGGCGGCGGGCAGGCCGGGGAAGGACTCGGGGCCGTCGTCGGCGGTGAAGCGGTACGGCTCGTCGGGGAGGACGACGAGGTCGGCGCCCACGGCCCGCAGCTCCTCGACCGGGACCGCCGGGTAGCGCTCGGCGTGTCCGGCGTAGGCGTTGCGCACGCCGAGCCGGGCCAGCAGGTCACCGGCGAAGGTGTCGCGGCCGAGCACCATCCACGGCCGCCGCCAGATCGGCACGACCGCCGTCGCCGTGACCGCGGGCGCCGCCGGAATCCCCCGCCAGGCCGCCTCCGCCTCGTCCAGCCACCGCGGGCGCGGCACCCCGCAGCCGTCGACCAGCATCCGGTGCAGCTCGCCGAACGCCTGGGGCAGCGTCCGTACGTCGGTGACCAGGACGCGCACTCCCGCGGCCCGCAGCGCGGCCAGGTCGGGGGCGCGGTTCTCCTCCTCGTTGGCGACCACGAGGTCGGGGGCGAGGGCGACGACGGCGGGCACGTCGGGGTTCTTGGTGCCGCCGATCCGCACCACGTCGAGGTCCGCCGGATGGGTGCACCAGTCGGTGGCGCCGACCAGCAGTTCCGGCGCGGTGGCGGCGACCGCCTCGGTCAGCGACGGCACCAGCGAGACCACCCGGCGTACGGCGTAACGGCCCTGATTCACCCGCCCACCGTACGACGGACTGTCCGACCCCCGTGCGATGCTGGCGCCGTGACTGACGACACGCCCGGCGGCAAACTGCTCCTGCTCGACACCGCGAGCCTGTACTTCCGCGCCTACTTCGGGGTGCCCGAATCGGTGAAGGCACCGGACGGCACACCGGTGAACGCGGTGCGCGGGCTGCTGGACTTCATCGCCAGGCTGGTCGCCGACCACTCCCCCACCGCGCTGGTCGCCTGCATGGACGCGGACTGGCGCCCGCAGTGGCGGGTGGACCTGATCCCGTC
Source organism: Streptomyces sp. NPDC025721 (assembly GCF_055558595.1). Taxonomy (NCBI): domain Bacteria; kingdom Bacillati; phylum Actinomycetota; class Actinomycetes; order Kitasatosporales; family Streptomycetaceae; genus Streptomyces; species Streptomyces sp. NPDC025721. Next base: position 314,424 of record NZ_JBVHMF010000003.1, read on the forward strand.
GTACAAAGCGCACCGCGTGGTCGAGGACACCGAGGGCGTCGAGGAGGTGCCCGACACGCTGTCCCCGCAGGTGCCGGTGATCGAGGCGGTGCTCGACGCGATCGGCGTCACCCGGGTCGGCGTCACCGGTTACGAGGCGGACGACGTCATCGGCACCCTCGCCACCGCCTCCCGCACGCCGGTCGCGATCGTCACCGGGGACCGCGACCTGTTCCAGCTCGTGGACGACGCGCGGGGCGTGCGCGTGCTCTACCCCCGCAAGGGCGTCGGCGACTGCGACGTCATCGACGAGGCGGCCATCCAGGACCGGTACGGGGTGCGCGCCGGGCAGTACGCGGACTTCGCGGCGCTGCGCGGCGACCCGAGCGACGGGCTGCCCGGCGTGAAGGGCATCGGCGAGAAGACGGCGGCCCAACTCGTCACCGAGTACGGGGACCTGGCCGGTGTGCGGGCCGCCGCGACCGACCCGATGTCCAAGCTGACCCCGGCCAGGCGGCGCAACATCGTGGAGGCCGCCGCCTACCTCGACGTGGCGCCCAAGGTCGTGGCCGTCGCCGCCGACGTACCGCTGCCGGACTTCGATCCGACGCTGCCGGGCGAGGCCGCCGACCCCGAGGTGCTGGAGTCGCTCGCGGAGCGCTGGGGACTCGGCGGCTCGCTGACCCGGCTGCTGGACACGCTCGCCGCCAAGGGCGCGCGCTGATCCTCTTCACGTGCGGCCTTGACGTGCTGCCCTTACGTGCTGGGGGCCTTCGCGCGCGGCCGTGCGGCAGCGGCGTCAGCCGTGCAGATGGACCGGGATTCGCTGCCAGCCGTAGGCGATGAAGGACGGCACCTGCTTCAACTCGTCCTGCGGGACGGCGAGTCGGAGGTCGGGGAAGCGCTCGAAGAGGGCCGGGAGGGCGGTGCGCGCCTCCATCCGGGCCAGCGGGGCGCCGATGCAGCGGTGCACGCCGATGCCGAAGGCGAGATGGTCGTCGGCGGCCCGCGTCGCGTCGAACTCGGCGGCTGTGGGCCCGTAGTGCGCCGGGTCGTGGCCGGCGGCGGCGTACGTGGTGACGATGGCGTCGCCCGCCGGGATGGTGACCCCGTCCACTGTGATGTCGCTGACCGCGAAGCGCAGCGGCAGCGCCGCGATCGAGGGGTGGACGCGCAGCACCTCGTCGATGACCGCATCCCAGCCGATCTCCCCGGCCCGTACGGCGGCGAGTTGGCCGGGGTGTGTGAGCAGCGCGACCACCGCGTTGCCGATGAGGTTGACCGTGGTCTCGAACCCGGCGCCGATCACCAGCAGCAGGGTGTAGAGCAACTCCTCGTCGCTGAGCCGGTCGCCGTCCTCGGCGCGCATCCGGATCAGCTCGGTGGTCATGTCGTCGCCGGGGTGCTCGGTCCTGTGGCCGATCAGCGCGGGCAGCACGACACCGATCTGCTCCTGAACGAACCGTCCGTGCTCCGGGGTCGGGTCGGAGGTGTCCATGATGGCGGCGATCAGCGTGCCCGTCGCCTCCGTCAAGTGGTCGGGGACGCCGAAGAGTTCGCAGATCATCCGCATCGGCAGCGGGTGCGCGTACGCGGCGCGCAGGTCGACCGGCCGGCCGTCGGCCGCCGCCAACTCCGGTGCGCTCAGCAGCTCCTGAGTGATCGTCTCGACGCGGACGCGCATCGCCTCGGTGCGCCGGGCGGTGAAGCTGGGCGCGACGAGCTTGCGCAGCCGGGCGTGGTCGGAGCCGTACGTGGAGAGCATGTTGACCACGCCGACCCAGCCGAGGACCCAGCCCCAGGCGGGGTGGTCGCCGACCTCGGACCACAGCGCCCAGTGCTGCCGCGGGTCGCGGCTGACCCGCGGGTCGAGGATCAGCGACTTGAGCGTGTCGTAGCCGGTGGGCGCCCAGGCCGGGATGCCGCCCGGCAGTTCGACCGGCACCACCGGGCCCAGCGCCCGTAACTCGGCGCTCTCCAGGGGGATGTCGGTGCCGAACGGGTCGATGGCCACACGGGCGGCGGGCGCGGTCATGCGCGGTCTCCGGTCTGGTCGGGGGTGCGCGGGGTGAAGCGGACGGGCAGCGCCGTCAGCGAGCGGTGGAACGGGCCCGGCCGCCAGGTGAGGCGTTCGCGGTCGGTGGTGGGTTCCAGGTCGGGCAGCCACTGGGTGAGGCGTTCGATGGCCTCGGTGGCGATCAGCAGGGTGTGCTGCTTGACCGGGCAGGAGTGCTCGCCCGCCGACCAGGACAGGTGGGAGGCGTCGCCCGGGTGGTGGGCGCCGCCCGACTCCTGCTCGGCGAAGTGGCCCAGCGCGCCGTAGGAGATGACGACGGGCACGGCCGCCCGCACCCACACGCCGTGGAAGCTCAGCGGCTCGCGCGCGAAGTGGATGCCGTAGTTGGACAGCGGCGTCTCGTACCGCAGGACCTCGACGACGGCGTCCATGACCGGGCGGGAGCCGCTGGTCAGCGTGGTGTAGAAGTCGGGGTTGCCGAGGATGCGCGACAGCGCGTTGGAGACCAGATTCGCGGTCGGCTCGTGGCCCGCGCCGAGGGTGAGGAAGACCTGCCAGGTCACCTCTTCGGCCGTCAGGTCCTCCGGGTGGTCCAGCAGCCAGCTTGTCAGGTCGGGGCCGCGGGTCTCGCTCTTGGCGGCGATCAGTCCGAGCACGTACGCCCCGAACTCGGCCTCGCCCTCGGCCGCTTGGACGCCGCCCTCCATCATCTTGCCGAGCGCGACCTCCAGTCGGCCGCTCTCGCTGTCCGGCAGCCCGAAGAGGTTGTTGAAGATCAGCGACATCAGCGGGCGGGCGAAGTCGGCGACGAGGTCGGCGTGGCCGACGGGTCCGAAGCGGCCGATCAGGATGTCCACCGCGCGGTGCACCCGCTCGCGCAGATCGGCGGGTTCCACCAGGTCGACCGCGTCGGCGAAGGCGCGGCGGTAGCGGACGTGCGCGTCGCCGTCGGAGAACAGGGTGTTGGGCCGCCAGCGCATCATGCCGAGGATCGGCGCGTCCTCGGCGACCGTGGACTCCCACGGGCGCGGGTCGTGCGACCAGGTCTCCGCGTCACGCAGCAGGTCGAGCGCGGCGCGCCGGTCGGTGACGACGTACGCCGGTACGCCCGGCGCGAGTTCGGCCCAGCCGAGCGGGCCCTGCGCCTTGAGCGCCGCGTAGTAGCGGTGCGGGTCGGCGGCGAAGCCGTCCTCCCAGAGCCGGACCGGCGCCGACCGGGCGAAGGTGTCGGCGGGGGTGGCGGGCGCGGAGGAGGACGATGGGGAGGAAGACGGCGCGGCGGGCGCGGGAGAGGGCGCTGCGGGAGGGTGATTCATCAGAGGGCTCCGGGCGTTGGGTCGGCGTCCTTGCGGTCGATCAGGTGCTGCACCAGCGCGAGCAGCGCGTCGACGGAGGAGTTGGTGTCGCGCGCGTCGCACGCCACCATCGGCGTGCCGGGCTCCAGGTCGAGCGCCTGCCGCAACTGGGCCTCGGTGTACGTCCGCGCGTCGGGGAAGGTGTTGAGCGCGACGGCGTACGGCAGGCCGGTCTCCTCCACCAGGCCGAGGACGTCGAAGGAGTCGTTGATCCTGCGGGTGTCGACCAGCACCAGCGCGCCCAGCGCCCCGTACGCGATGTCGGCCCACAGCGAGCGGAACCGTTCCTGCCCCGGGGTGCCGAACAGGTACAGGACGACGCCGCCCGCCATGCTGATCCGGCCGAAGTCGATGGCGACGGTGGTGGTGGTCTTGTCACGGACGCCGTCGAGGTCGTCGACGGCGGCGGACGCCTCGCTGAGGTGTTCCTCGGTGTGCAGCGGGCGGATCTCGGAGACCGAGTCGATCAGCGTGGTCTTGCCCACCCCGAACGGACCCGCCACCAGGATCTTCACCAACTCGCGGGCGCTGTCCGGCAGATGTACGTCGCCTCGGTGGGGGTCAGTGCTTGAGGGCGCGGAGGCCATCGGCCACTCTCTTCAGCAGGTCGGGTTCCGGCAGGTCGGCTACGGGTACGGGCGGACGGACGCTGACCAGCCCCCGGTCGGTCAGCTCCGCGGCGAGTACCCGGACGGCGGAGACGGGCAGCCCCAGCAGGGCCGCCGTCTCCACCACGGTGAGGGATCCGCCGTCCAGCAGTTCCAGCAACGCGTGCTGGGCGGCGGGGAGTTCGGCGGGAATCGCGCCGTCGGCGTCGGTGCTGGTCAGCACGGACAGCCGCTCCAGGCTGTCCCGGCTCGGCCGCGCCACCCCGCCGGTGGACAGATAGGCGGGGACCAGCGGGCGGCCGGTCCGGCGGCCGGTCATTCCGCGGTGCCGCCATCGCCCGCGCGGGGCGCGGCGGTCATGGCCTTCTCGCCGAGCCTGGCCACCTGCGAGTGGACCCGGTGGGCGAGCAGGTCGAGGCGGACCTCGGGACCGCCGAACGCGGCCACGCACGTGCCGTGTTCGGTGGGCGCGACCAGGATGTAGCCGTGGTCGGACTCGATCACCACCTGCCGGATTCGCGCGTCGGTCCGGTCCGCGAAGGCGGCGGCGGCCGTACGGCAGGCGCCCTGGACGGTGCTGGTGATCGCTGCGGTGCGCTCGGCGGTGGCCTGGGACAGCGCCTCCGAGTACCCGGAGACGAGACCGTCCCTGGTGAGCAGGACGGCTGCGGTGACATGCGGGATCTCCAGGATCGGATCCAGCACCCACGCGGTGTCGCCGGTGTCGCGGCTGGTCATCGCGGGTCGTTCCCTTCGGTGTCGACGGCGTTTCTGGCCGCGGCGGTTCCGGCCTGGAGGGCGCCGAGGGCCGCGGCGGCCTCCTCCGGTGTGCGGGCGGGTGCCGCGGGCGCGGCGGCGGTCCCGTTCGCCGCCGCCCTCCCGTGGGCGGCGCGGGCCTTGCGTCGCCGTTGCGGCAGCACCTCCGCGGCGGTGTCGTCGGCCCCCGTACCGCTGTCGGCCCCGGGTCCGGCGTCCGGTTCGGGTCCGGCGTCCGTCTCGGCCGCCCGCTGGTGCCCGGCCGCCGTCTCGCGTACGGCCGCGGAGGCGGATACGGCTGCGGGCTCGGTGTCCGCCGGGGACCCGGCGCGGGCGTGGGCAGGGTCGGGCGCGCCGTCGTCCGCGACGGGCGGGCGGGTGGAGCGCGGCGTGCTGGCGGCGGGCGGCTGCTCGACCGGGTCGATATGGCTGAGCAGGTGCTTCCTGACCAGCAGGACGGCCCGGACGCCGCCGTAGGGCGACGGCGAGGAGAGGTCGACGGACACGTCGAAGCGCCGGGTGAGCTGGCCGATCGCGGCCAGGCCCATGCGCGGCGGGTCGCCGAGGTCGGAGAGCAGGATCGGGTCGGTGCCCGCGACCATCTTCTGCGCGTACGCCCGCTCGTCGGCGGCCATGCCGACGCCGGCGTCGTCCACGGTGACGGAGACACCGTGGTGGACGGCTTCGAGGTTGACGACCACGGCGGTGTCGGGCGCGGAGTGCCGCAGCGCGTTGTCCAAGAGCTCGGCCACGATGATGGCGACGGGCTCGACGGCGTGCGAGACCAGCGCCGTACCGGGTTCGAGGTGGTTGTTGACCCGGACGCGGTGGTAGCCGACGAGCCGGGACTGGCCGCCGGTCACCGCCTCGACCAGGTGCGACTCCTCACGGGCCAGGCCGACCCAGGCCCCGCACACCACGGCCGTCACCTGGGCGCGGCGCAGCGACTGCTCGTTCTCGTGGTCGAGGGCGAACAGCGTCTGGGCCAACTCGGGCTCGTCGTAACGCTGTTGGAGTCCGCGCAGGACGTCCTGGAGGCGGTAGAGCCCGGCCTGGATGTCGCGGGTGGCGCCGCGCATGCCCGCGCGGGCGGCTGCGTCGACCCGCTTGCGCTCCCGGGCGGTCGCGGCGAGGACGGCGGTGAGGACGTCCCCCAGGGCGGCTTCGATGTCGGCGGGCGGGGGTCCGGGGGCCGGGCGTTCAGCGGCTGGGGGTCCGGGGTGCGGCGGGTCGGGGTGCGGGGGTCCGGGGCGCGGGGGGTCGGGGTGCGGCGGTCGGCCGTCCGGGGACTCGGCGTCCGCCGTGGCCCGGCCGCCGAGGGTTCCGGGGTGCAGCGGTCCCGGCACCCGGACGTGCGGGTGGGCGGCGCGGGTGGCCTCGGCGGGAATGCGCGCGGCGGCCAGGTGGGCGATCTCGGCGGCGACGGCCGTGGTGACCCGTTCGGTCTCCTGCCGCGCCTCGTCGAGCCGGGACCGCAGCCCGGCGATCTCCGCGCGCTGCCGGGTCCTGTGCCGTAAGGAGCGCAGCAGGCCGCCGCCGAGCACTAAGGCGGACACGGTCCCGGCGGCCAGGCCGGCGACGGCCAGGTCCGGTATCTCGATCATCGAATCGGCCTCGGAGGATCAGGGAACGGCGGGACGGCGGGCCGCCCGGGGGCGGGCCGTGCCCAGTACACACTGGAACCGATCGGTCGCGCGCTGTTTTGCGCGAAGATCCTTTTCGATATGGCCCGAGGGCGACCGGTTCTGCCCGAAGTGTCGACACAACGGACATTCATGCACCGGGGCACCCCTGTCCCACCTGCGGCGTGGCCGAAACACCCCGCTATACATGCCGTACATAGCGGGCGTGTAGGGTGAGTTTCCGTCCGCTCAGCAGACACAGAGCGGACATACAGACTTCGCACGGATGTCGCCCGGCGAGCCCGCGCGGCGGGCCGGGCGGAGCCCCGTGCCGAGCAGCCGTACGCAGCCGCGCGGTGCCGTTCCGAGCCACCGCGCGGCGCGCCCACGCACAGACCCGGAGGACCCGCCATGCCAGGAACGCCCTCAGCCATACGACGCCGGTGCGCCGGAGCCGCGGTGGCGGCGGTGGCGCTGGCGACGGCGCTGAGCGGGTGCACCACCTATGACACGCAGTCCCCGCGCAGCGCGCGGAACGCGGCGGCGAAGAAGGCCGGGGCCGACGCCGCGCTGCCCGCCGGAGCCGTCGACTGCCGCAAGGCCAAGTGCATCGCGCTGACCTTCGACGCGGGCCCCAGTGAGCACACCCCCGCGCTGCTGAAGGTCCTCAACGAGAAGAAGGTGCGGGTCACCTTCTTCCTGCTGGGCCACAACCACGTGGACAAGTACCCGGACCTGGTCGCGCAGATGGGGCGGAACGGGAATGTGCTGGGCAACCACACCTGGACCCACCGCAGGCTGACCGACCTCAAACCGGCCGAGATCCGCACCGAGTTGGACCGGCTCAACACGGCGGTCGAGAAGCTGACCGGCAAGCGGCCGACGCTGATGCGCCCGCCGCAGGGCCGCACCAACAAGGAAGTCGCCAAGATCTCCAAGGAGTTGGGCCTGTCGCTGGTGCTGTGGAACGACACGGCGAGCGACTACGCGACCACCGACTCCGCGCTGATCCACAAGCGCATCCTCAAGGACGCGCACCGGGACGGGATCATCCTGCTGCACGACCTCTACAAGGGAACGGTGCCCGCGGTGCCGGGGATCATCGACTCGCTGCGCGCCGAGGGCTACACCTTGGTGACCGTGCCGGAGCTGATGGCCCCCGCGAAGCCGGAGCCGGGGAAGATCTACAAGCCCTGAGGCCCCTCCCGCGCACCGGGCCCGTGCGCCCCTCCCGCGCATCGAGCCCGCGCATCGAGCCCCGCTTTCGGCCGCCGTCCCGCTCGGGTCGCCGTCCCTGTGGCCCCGAGTAAACTGATCTTGGGACGACTCCTCAGAGAACCTGAGACCTGCGAGGTGAGACGCCGATGACCGTCGGATCACTGCGCCCCAGTCCGCTCGTCGAGCAGGCCGCGCAGCGCCTGCGGGAACAGATCGCCGAGGGGCGCTGGCCGGTGGGCGCCAGGCTGCCGGGCGAGACGGCGCTCGCCGCGTCGCTCGGTGTCGGCCGGTCCACGGTCCGCGAGGCGGTACGCGCCCTGGCCGGTGCCGGGCAGCTGCGGACCCGGCAGGGCGCCGGGGTGTTCGTCATCGCCACGGAACCGGTCGAGGAGTGGTCGGCCAAGCTCGGCAGGGCGGCGGCGACGGACGTCCACGAGGTGCGCGCACTGCTGGAGACGCGGGCCGTACGGCTGGCGGCGCGGCGCCGTACCGGCGAGGACGCGACGGCGCTCGACGCAGCGCTGGCCTCGGCGCTCGCGGCCACCGCACGCGCCGCCCGGCCGGAGGCCGCCGCCGATCCGGCGGCCCGCGCGGACGCCGACCTCGCGCTGCACGCGGCGCTGGTGGCCGCGGCCGGCAATCCCGTACTCACCGATCTGTTCGCCGAGTTCGCACCCGCGCTGCGCGAGGCCCTGTTGGCCCTGGGGACCGCGGGTCCTGGCGGTCACGAAGCGCTGGTCGCGGCGGTGCTCGACGGCGACGCGGACGCGGCCGAGCGCCTGGTCGCGGCCGAACTCGACGTCATCGCCCGCCTGTTGCGCGAGGCGCGGGCCAGGAGCGCGGCGTGAACGCGCTCATCCCCCGGCCGCGCTCGCGGCCCGCGCCCGGCGCCGTCCACGTGCCCGGCTGGCTCTCCCCCGAGGAACAGGCCGAGTTGGTGGCGGCGTGCCGCGCGTGGGCGCGCGGCCCGGTGCCGATGCGGCGCACCCGGCTGCCGCGCGGCGGCGTCATGTCGGTGCACACGATGTGTCTGGGCTGGCACTGGAGCCCGTACGCGTACTCGCGGATCGCGCACGACGTGAACGGCGCCCGGGTCGCCGCCTTCCCCGAGCGGCTCGGCGAGTTGGGCCGCCAGGCGGTGGCGGACGCGTACGAGGACGGGGCCGCGGGGGCGGCGTACGCGCCGGACACGGCGCTGGTGAACTTCTACGGCGAGGGCGCCACGATGGGCATGCACCAGGACAAGGACGAGAAGTCCGGTGCCCCGGTGGTGTCGTTGAGCATCGGCGACACCTGCGTCTTCCGCTTCGGCAACACCGAGACGCGTGGAAAGCCGTACACCGACGTGGAGTTGGCCTCCGGTGACCTCTTCGTCTTCGGCGGGCCGTCCCGCTACGCCTTCCACGGGGTGCCCAAAGTCCTTCCGCACACCGGCGATCCGGCCGTCGGGCTGAGCGGCGGACGCCTCAATCTGACGCTGCGCGTCACCGGCCTCACCGACTGAGGCCCCTCGCACGGCGGCGCCCCCGCCGCCGGTGGGAACCGGCGACGGGGGCGCGCTGCTGCGAAGGAGTCCCGATCAGTCCTTCAGCAAGGTGAAGTTGCTGGTGACGGTCGCTCCCTTCGTGATCTTCACGGTGGCCACGGTCGGCTGCCAGCCGTCCTTGGCCACGATGAGCTGGAGCGGGTTGTTGCGGACGTCCAGCCACAGGGCGTACGTGCCGTCGGGGGCGGTCTTCAGCGTGTAGTGCGTCGCCCAGGTGTTGATCTGGACGGTGGCCCCGGCCAGCGGCGATCCGCCGCCGCTGACGGTGCCGGTGATCTTGCCCCAGGTGGCGGGCGGCTTGACGGTCAGCGACACGGGGATCGGGGCGATGCTGTACGGCGTGTCACTGGCCAGGCCGATCGAGGCCGAGTACGTCCCCGGCTGGGTGATCTCGGGGACGGAGGCGTCCAGGGTGACGGTCAGCGTGGTGCTGGCGCCGGGTGCGACGGTGACGGACGTGGCGCTCTCCGACAGCCAGGTGACGTCGGTGACGTCGGGCTGGTCGTAGCCGGGGAGCACTTCCGCGTTCTTGGCCGGGGTCTGGCCCGCCAGGCCGCCGACCGAGTAGAAGCCGGCGCCGCCGCTGCCGCGGTAGAGCGAGGCGTTGGCGTTGGGCAGCGCCGTCCAGGTGTTGTCGGTGGGCTGGTAGGCCCACGTCTGGTTGGTCAGCGCGGCGCCCGCGTTGATGGCACCGCCCTTGACCAGCAGCACGCCGTTGGCCGAGGTGTACGTGGCGCCCCACGCGTCGGTCGGCTGGTCCGCGATCGGCGACCAGGAGTCGGCGGCGGGGTCGTAGACGTACGCGTGAGTGGTGCTGCCCGCGTCCGTGGTGCCACCGGAGCAGTAGAGCTTGCCGGTGACCGCGCCGCAGGACTCCCAGGCGATGGGCTCCGGGTAGGCGGCGGCGCTGGCCCACGTGTTGGTCGCCGGGTCGTAGGAGGTGACGTCGGCGGTGCCGCACGCGGTGGCGGTGCAGCCGCCGACCGAGTACAGCTTGCCGTTGAGCACCGCGCTGCCCGCGCCCGCGTACGGCTTGGGCGAATTGGCTCCGGTGCTCCAGGTGTTGGAGGCGATGTCGTAGATTTCCAGCTTGGCGTCCGGGTTGCCGCTGGCGCCCCAGCCGCCGGCCGCGTAGAACTTGTCGCCGATCACGCCGTGGACCGGGGCCTCACGGGTGTCGGCGGCGGAGGCGAGCTTGGTCCAGGCGCCGCTGTCCGCGCTGTACGCGTACAGGTCGCTGGTGTCGGCCACGCCGGTGAAGCCGAACGCCGAGTAGACGGTCCCGTTGTGCACGGCCACCGCGTTGTCACCGGTGGGTACGGGCAGGTCGGGGATGGTCTGCCAGGCGTCGCCCGCCGCGCCCTGCGCGTTGGCGGCGGCGTCGGTGGTGGCCTTGCCGCCGGGCGACAGCGCGCCCTTCTTGGCGCTCGCGCCGTGCGTGGTGAGCGACAGCGGCGAGTAGTGGCCCTTGACGAGGTTGAGCGGGGCGCCGCCGGCCTTCTGGAGGACGACTCCGCCCGGCGTCTCGCCGAGGGTGACGGTGGCCGGGGCGTTACCGGTGTTCTTCACCGTCACGACCTGGCTCGCGCTCTTGCCCCAGGCGACGGTCTTGCTGATGCTCGCCGGGGTGACCTTGATCTGGCCCGCCTTGAGGGCGAGGTTGTGCGAACCGACGCCGTCCCTGGGGACGTTCACGGTCGCGGTCGCCGAGGTGTACTTCGACGCGGTGGCCGTGATCGGGTGCTTGCCGGTGAGGTGCGAGAACATCCAGAAGAAGCCGTCGCCCAGGTTCGGGTCGTCGGGCGTGGCGTTGGTGGTGGTGTGGTCGTCGGGCGCGTCGGTGCTGGTGACCGTGGCGCCGTTGACGCCCGCCTTGGTGTTGCTGTCGGTCACATTGCCGACGATCAGGCCGCCGCTGACCGGGTCGTAGGTCCGCTTGCCGACGAAAACGTTGTCGAGCTGCCACCAGTAGGCCCAGTTGCCCTTGTAGTGGAAGCGCAGCCGTACGTCGCTCTTGCCCGCGTAGTCGGCCAGCGGGAGTTCGACGTGCGTGGGACCGGCCACCGAGGTGGTCGTCTTGTGCCAGACGGTGGTCCAGGTGGCGCCGGCGTCGGTCGAGACGTCCACGTCGGCGGTGGAGTTGCTGAACGCCTTGTAGTCGGTGTCGAAGCCGAGCACCGGGGCGGCGACGTCGGTGAGGTCGTAGGACGGGGACAGCAGCGAGCTGTCCTGGCTGAGACCCTGGCCGATGTTGTCACTGTCGATGTTGGCGAAACCGCCGCTGCCGCCGGTCCTGTTGCCGCGGGCGCCCGGGTCGTTGAAGACCCAACCGCCGTTGGTGCTGTCCGCGTTGGTCACCGACCAGCCCGCCGGGGGTCCGGTGGTGGAGGTGAACGCCTCGCTGCTGCCGGTCAGGTGCACCGCGTAGCCGGGCGCCTGGTCGGACGACGGGTCGACGGGCACGGGGACGTTGAGCGTCTGGTCGGCGGTGCCGATCTGGAGGCTCTTGTCGACCGTCTTGTAGCCGGGGTAGTTGGCGCTGACGTGCAGGGTGTACGCGCTGCCCTGAGGGAGCGTCAGCGAGTAGTCACCGGTGACGGGGTCGGTGTAGACCGGCGCGCCGGGGACACCGTCGACGGTGATCTTCGCGTACAGCGGCCAGCCGTGGCCCGAGCCGTCGGTGACCTTGCCCGCGACGGTCTGCTTGGCCACCGCGTCCAGGGCGAAGGAGGTGGTGACGGTGGCGCCGTCGGCCAGTTCGACGGCGGACGCGGTCTTGCTCGCGTAGCCGTAGGCGGCGGCGGTCAGGTCGTAACTGCCCGGCGGGACGTCCAGCTTGTAGCCGCCGGTCGCGTCGGAGGTGGCGCTGTAGTCGCCCGCGGTCACCTTGGCGCCCGCGATGGCCGCCCCGGTGGCGTGGTCGGTGACCTTGCCGGTGAGCACACCGTGCGGGCCGCTGCGGAAGGCCGCCAGGCCGTTCGGGGTACCGAGGCCGGTCGGGCCGTCGTAGCCGGGGCCCGCGGTGCACTGCTGGGTGGGCGAGCAGGTGCCGTTGTTGCCCGCGGTGACGTCGTTGAGGGCGCCGGCCTGCGCGTACGGGTAGGAGTTCGGGTACGTGCCCGCGGCCGGGGTGCCGGCCGACGCGTACACGCCCGCGATCAGCGGGGAGGAGGCGCTGGTGCCGCCGTAGACTGCCCACCCGTTGCCGCCGTAGCCCTGGTAGACGGAGACGCCGGTGACCGGGTCGGCGACCGCGGAGACGTCGGCGACGGACCGCTTGTCACAGAAGCCGTTGGTCTGGAAGGCCGGCTTGGGCTCGTAGAGCGAGCATCCCGAACCGGGGCCGCCATAGGTGTTGTTCCACACGGACTCGGTCCAACCGCGGCTGGTGCCGGTGTCCTTGGCGAGCGCGGTGCCGCCGACGGAGGTCACGTACTGCGAGGCCGCCGGGTAGCTGACGCCGAAGCCGTCGTCGCCGGAGGAGGCGACCACCGCGACACCCGGGTGGTTGTAGTACGGGTCCATGTCCGTGGTCTCGGACGGGTCCTCGCCGCTGCCCGGCGTGCTGCTGTAGCCGGTCCCGTAGGAGTTGGAGACGTACTTCGCGCCGAGCGCGACCGCCTCGTCCACCGCGGCGCCCAGGTCCGCGAAGTTCGCCGAGTCGGCCTCGACGAGCAGGATGTGGGCGTTGGGGGCGGCTGCCGAGACCATGTCGACGTCGAGCGAGATCTCGCCCGCCCAGTCGGGGTCGGGTGACGGGTAGTCGGTGCCGCCGCGCTGGCTGACCTTCTTGAAGCAGCCGTTGGCGGTGGTGCACTCGGGCAGGCCGTACTGCGCCCGGTAGATCGCCAGGTCCGCCTCGGCGGTGGGGTCGTCGTAGGCGTCGACGATGGCGATGGTCTGGCCCGCGCCGCCGTCGGCGGGCAGGTTGTACGCGTCCTGGAGATCAGTGGCACCGAAGCCGGCCGGGGTGGCGGCGAGCGGCTGGATGCCCTTGTGCGCGGCCACGTCGGTGCGGCGCAGCGCGAAGCAGCGGAATTGACCCGGCTGGGCGTCGCCGCACTGCCGTACGACGTCGGGCCGGGAGGAGGGTGCGGCGGACGCCGTTGCCGCGGCGGGCAGTTGAAGGCCGAGCAGGGCGATGGTGGCCGACGCGAGGGCGGCTACCGCGGTAGCGGCGCGCCGACCTCCGCTCCGTCTGGGAAATATGCGCAAGGCGGGACTCCGTGATGCCGGAGGGGACCGTGCCATGACGAGGTCGTGGCCGGTTGCGGTCCGATCGAACCGCTGGCGTATACCTGTGCCTCACACGCACCACTGGAACCCGAAGTGATTGTCGGATACCTGACATCACCCACACCGGAACTGCACGTCGCGTTCACGTCAACCAGACGGCACAACCTCACCGCGTCCGTATCCGTCGTCCAGCCAGCCGTGCCGGGCCGCGTGCCAGACCAGCCGTATACGGTTGTCGACTCCGGCGTCCCGCTGCATCGCCGCGATGTGCCGCTGCACGGTCCGCACCGCGACACCCAGGGCGCGGGCCATCGCCGCGTCCGTGCTGCCGCTCACCAGCATGGCCAGGATGCGCAGTTGGACGGCGCTGCGGGCCGGTCCCGCGTCGGCGCGGGCCGGCGAGGGTCCGGCGTCGGGGCGGCCGAGCGGCACCGCGTCCGCCCACACCGACTCGAAGAGCGTGACCAGCGCGTCGAGCAGTCCGCTCGGCCGGATCACCAGCATCACCGGGTCCGGTGGCCGCGCGTCGGCGGGCAGCGGCAGCAGCGCCAGCGAGTGGTCGGCGACGCACAGCCGCACCGGCAGCCGGTCGGTGACCCGGACGAACGCCTGCTGCCGGGTACCCGGCGGGTCGAGCGCGGCCAGCGGGTCCAGGCCCATCGACTCCAGGCCCGCCCGCTCGAAGACCACCCGGCGGCGTATCCCCGGCACGGCGGCCGAGCCGCAGGCCAGCGGATCGGGGACGGCGTCGTCCGCCGTGTCCTTGTCGGTACGGACGAAGGCCATCAACTCCGAGACGGCCGAGGCGTGGAGCTGTTCCGCCCAGCGGCCGATGGCGGCCTGGCCCTCGACCACCCGGACGATCTCCTCCGCCCGGTGGCCCTCGTGCACCCGCTGGTACTCCACGCCCAGCCGGTCGAGCAGTTCCCGGCCGCGCCGCAACTGCTCCTGGGCGCGGGACACCAGCGGCAGCAGCGTGCTCTGCGGCGGCACCGGATACCAGCGCCCGTCGCGCCCGAGCTTCGCCAGGCCGCGCCCGGCCAACTCCCCGCAGGCTTCCTCCGCCCGCGCCCTCGACACCCCCATCTGCCGAGCCAGTTCCGCATCGGCCACTCCCCGCGTGGCCACCAGCAACGGGTAGGCCCGGTCCGCGTCGGCACTCAACCCCAGAGCCTCAAACGGACGTTCGCTCATGATCGGGACTGTAGCCCTCACGGGCCGCCGAGACCGGCGATTCACACAGGCGCGCCATGGCCGTCGCACATCATTCATGGGCCCGCCGGGCGCCGAGGCACCTGACGGGCCCATGACCGGGCCATTACCCCCGCATGACTGACGCTGTGTCATTTCTTGAGCACGGCGGGCGATTTCGCGGGTGTGCCGTGTGCCTCAGGCGGGTTCCGCCGCGAGCGCCGCCATTTCGCGGTCCACCGCCGCCTGGTGCTCATCGGCGTCCTGCTTGGCCCGCTTGGGACTCCAGCGACCGGCCATCACGAACACGAACGGCAGGAAGAGGACTTGGCCGCCGACACAGATCCACCACCAGGTACGCCACTGGCCGGGGCCGTCGTGCGCGGCCTTCTGCACCTTGGCGCCGTACTTAGTGAGCACCGCCAACTGCGGCTGCGCCTTCTGGACCACGGCGAGGTCGGCGGGGCCGACCTCCTGGACCGCCTGCTGGGTGAGGGCCGCGGGCGCCTTGCCCGGCGGGTACTTGCCCAGTTCCGCGAAGAGTTGGGGATGGGCGTTGACGACGGCGAGCGCGGGCGCCGCCTGCCGCTGCGCGACGGTGACCTCGGTGCCGTGGTCGACCAGCGGGGTGACGGAGGTGACCAGCACCGGGATGAAGGCGGCCGAGACCGCCACCACGATCCTGATCGTCCAGCCCCACACCGCCAGGCCCGTCGCGGTGGCCGCCGGATTGTGCTTCTCGACGGTCTCGGTGAAGCTCGCCATCCACGGCCCGTAGGCGATGCCGCTGAAGACGCCGATCCCGATGAACAGCCACGCGAAGGTGTAGTAGCCGGTGGTGGGGTGGGTGGCGCGGGAGGCGAAGATCGCGGTCACCACGATGGAACCGACCGCGCCCACGATCATGAACGGCTTGCGCACCTTGAGCCGGTCGGAGATCACGCCGATCACCACCAGGGCGATGGCGTTCGCCGCCCAGTACCAGTTCGCGACCGCGTTGGCCCGCTGCTCGGTGTAGCCGTAGGTGGTCGCGAAGTAGACGACGAAGTTGCCGACGGCCGCGAAGTACAGCAGCAGGAAGAGCGAGATCGCCAGCGCGGAGCCCGCCACGTCGAGCCGGAGCATCTGCCGCCACTCACCGCGCCTCGCGGCCTGCGGGTCGATGCCCTTGGCGCGCGCCTCGACCAGCGCCCGGTCCCGCAGCGTCACCATGATCTGGTCGCGCAGTCCGGGGGACAGCTCGCGCAGCGCGAAGATCGCGATCACGAAGACCACCAGGCCGGAGACGCCGGAGTAGCGCAGCTCGTCCTGCCAGCTCGACGTGTCCAGGGTGTTGCTGGTGACGGTGGTGACGACGAGGCTGCCGATCACCGGCCCCATCGTCCAGGCGCCCATCGCGGTGGCCCGCCCGACCTGCGGCGAGAAGTCGCGGATCAGCGCGGGCGTGGCCACGAGCACGATGCCCTCGATAAAGCTGACCAGCGCGAACAGCACCAGATACGTGGTCTTGCCGCCCGCGTTCGGCAGTCCGAGGAAGACCAGCAGCGACGCGACGAGCAGCCCGTAGACCACCAGATTCGCCCGCCCCCAGCGGTCGGCGAGCCCGGCCACCAGCGAGGCGAAGGCGCCTACCGCGTTGCCGATCACCGAGACCCACACGAAGTAGCGGTAGGTCATGTCGAAGTGCGTGATGATCGACGTGGCGACCGCGTACTGGATGTAGAGCATGTAGTACAGCACGACCGTGGTGATCACCACGGTCGCCAGATACGCCATACGACGCCCGGTGGCCGGATATTCGGCCAGGTCACGGCGGTAGAGCCGACTGAGCGCGGTACGGGCGCCTGCGGACCGGGCGTCGGGCCCGGGTCTGTCGGCGTCGAGCGGCGTCGGGGTGGCGGACATACGGCTCCTCCTGGAGATGCTTGGAGACCGGGTGGAGTGGCACGGGGACGGCACTGCTGCGGCCCCTCGGGGGTGCGGTGCGGCCGGCCCCGAAGGTGTGGCCAGAGGCTAGTACCGACTGGTCGGTATGCCTAGGGGTCTGCACGGGGTCAATTCCGCGTCGCATCAAGGCCGGGGCGGGCCGCGCCGGCCCCGCGCGCAACGGCGACCGGCGGGCCCCTGGACGGGACCCGCCGGTCGGTGGCGCCCCGCGGGGAGCGCCGGCACATCAGTGGTGCGTCAGGTGGCGGTGCAGGTCAGCGCGGGTGCGCCGAGGGTGCCGCTGGAGGTGCCCTGGAGGCCGAAGGTGGTCGTGGCGGCCGGGGCGAGCGCGGCGTTGTAGGCGAGGCTGCCCGCGGTCACCGCCGCTCCGGTCTGGTGGATGTCCGCGTTCCAGCCGCTGGTCTCCTGCTGCCCGCCCGGCCACGTCCAGGTGACCTTCCAGCTCTTGGTCGCGGCCGTACCGGAGTTGGCCACGGTCACGGTGGCGGTGAAGCCGCCGCTCCACTGGTTGTCGGTGTGCCAGGTGGCCGTGCAGCCGGAACTGCCGCCGGTCGGACCGCCGGTGGAGCCGGAGGTCGTACCGGTCGACGTACCGGTCGTCGTACCGGTGGTCGTACCGGAGGAGGTGCCCGACGAGGTGCCGGAGGACGTGCCGCTCGACGTGCCCGACGACGTACCGCCGTTGGTGGTGCCGCCGGTCGTACCGCCCGAGTCGCCGAAGCCGGGCGCCTTGATGCTGGCCAGGTAGCCGTCCTTGACGGTGTTCACCGTCGTCCAGTCGTCGTTGAGGATGCCGCCGGTGTCACCGGAGTTGGGATTCCACGACCAGAAGGTCCAACTGAAGCTGTCGCCGCCGTAGGTGCTGGTCGGCCGCAGGTAGTCCACCAGCGTCCGCAGCCAGGTCTGGTCGACGGTCGACTGGAGGGTGGTGCCGAACTCGCCGACCCAGACCGGGGCGATGTTCTGCTTGAACAGATAGCCCCAGTACTTGTCCCAGATCGCCGACATGTTCGCCGGGAAGCTCGGGTCGCTGAACCACGGCTGCTGGGCGACGCTGGTCGCGTAGTCGTGCGCCGAGTAGACCACCCGGTTCGCCACGTTCAGCTCGACCGGGTACTGCCCCGCGCCCATCAGGTTGCCGCCCCACCAGCCGGACGTCCCGTTGAAGGTCTGGACGCCCTCCACGAAGATCAGCAGATTGGGGTTGACGCCGAGGACGGCGTTGCCGCCGCGCTCGGCCGCCAGACGCCAGTCGATCGTGGTGTCGCCGCAGCCCCAACAGGCCGGGTCGTGCGGCTCGTTGTGCAGGTCGATGCCGACGACCGCCGGGTTGTTCAGGTAACGGGTCGCCATCGCCTTGAGGTTGGTGATCCAGGTCGACTCGGGGACGGCGGCGGTGTACCAGAGCGCGGACTGGCCGCCGGAGTCCGGACGGTGCCGGTCCAGGATGACCCGCAGCCCTATGGAACCGGCGTAGTTGACGATCTTGTCCATCACGCCGAGGGAGTTGAGGCCCTGGAGGTCGGCGTTCATGCCGCCGGAGTAGTTGATGCTGGAGGGCATCGTGCCCTTGAAGATGTCGTCGCTGTACGGCAGTCGGATCGTGTTGTAACCGAGCTGCTTCATCTGGTCGATCATGCTCTTGTAGTCGCGCGACCAGATGCCGTGGGCCACGTAGTTGCTGGTCTCGAAGCCGAACCAGTTGACGCCCGCGATGCGGACCGACTTGCCCGTGGAGTCCAGGATCTGGCGTCCGCTGGTGTGCCAGTAGCCGGTGGCGGCCTCGGCCGCCGCCGGAGCCGCGGGCGCGCCCGCCGCCGTGGCGTGCGTCTGTCCGGCGAGGGAGAGCAGCGCGAGCAGCGCCGCCGCGACGGCGGCGGCCAGAAAGACCCGCAGCCTGTTCGTTTTTCTCAGGGGGCTCAGCGAGCCCGGAAAGGGGACCACGGTGGCGATTCCTCTCGGTGGGGGGACGGAACGCTTCAGTTCGTGGTGGGGGTGGACGGCGGAAGCCTGGTGGGAGCGCTCCCATTCGTAACCGTATGGAAGCGAGGACACGCGAGTGGCGTCAAGAGGAAACACAGGCTTCAAGTAGTGAAGCCGGAGAGGGGGCGGGGCCGGGGGCCGCACTGAAGAGGTGCCGGAGTGGGGTGCTGGAGTCATACGAGCGGGGTCGCCGACACCTGGCCCGTAATCAGTTAGGCTTACCTAACTAAGCCTGGGGGAACAGTCCGGGCGCAGCGCGAACCACGCAGTACGGCACAGCACCGAGAGAGCGGAGCACGCCCATGGCAGACCGACCGGTGGGACGGGCGACGGACCAGCAGACGGGCGCGGCGACGCAGGACCCGCGGGCCGAGGAGCGGGCGGCACCCGCCGCCGTCGAGCGCCCCGCGCGCCGGGCCCCGCGGCTGAACCACGCCCGCGTGATCCGTTCCGAGCGCGTCACCCCGCACATGATCCGGGTGGTGCTCGGCGGCGACGGGCTCGCCGGGCTTCCCGTGGGCGACTACACCGACCGTTACGTCAAGCTGGTCTTCGCGCCTCCCGGGGTCACGTACCCCGAGCCGCTGGACATGGAGGCCGTCCGCCGCGACCTGCCGCGCGAGCAGTGGCCGACCACCCGTACGTACACCGTGCGCGCCTGGGACCCGGTCGCGCCCGAGATGACGATCGACTTCGTCCACCACGGCGACGAAGGGCTGGCCGGGCCCTGGGCGGCCGGTGTCCGGCCGGGCGACGGCATCTACTTCATGGGCCCCGGCGGTGCCTACGCGCCCGACCCCGCCGCCGACTGGCACCTGCTCGCGGGCGACGAGAGCGCGCTGCCCGCCGTCGCCGCGGCGGTCGAGCAACTGCCGCCGGGGGCACGGGCGAAGGTCTTCGTGGAGGTCGAGGGCCCGGCGGAGGAGCAGAAGCTGGCCACCTCGGGCGACGCCGAGATCGTCTGGCTGCACCGCGGTGCCCGGCCGGTCGGCGAGGCGCTGGTCGAGGCCGTCACCGGTCTCGAGTTCCCGCCCGGTGACGTCCAGGTCTTCGTCCACGGCGAGGCCGGTTTCGTCAAGGACCTCCGCCGCCACCTCCGCCTCGACCGCTCGATCCCCCGCGAGCGCCTGTCGATCTCCGGCTACTGGCGCCGCGGCGCCGACGAGGACGGCTGGCAGGCGTCCAAGCGGGAGTGGAACGAGCAGGTGGAGCGCGAGCAGGAGAGCGGCGCCGGGCGCTGAGCGCGCGGCGGGCGTGAGCGCGCGGCGGGCGTGAGCGCGCGGCGGGCGTGAGCGCGCGGCGGGCGTCCCTGACGGTGACGGACGGGGAGCGGGGCCGACCCGTTGCCCGCCCGGCCGCGGACGGAACGTCCCCCGGCCGTGGACACGCGCGGCAGCGGCCCGCCACCCGTTCGGCCCGAGTGGGTGACCGGGGGCGGGCCGTCCGCCGCGCGGGGCGAACCGCTGCCGCCGGGAGCCGCCTTCGCCACTCGGGCCGTTGATGCCGCTCGGGCCGGAGGGCTGGACCGACTTCTGGTACGAGCGGAAGGTGCGGGTCGACAGCCACACCGCGACCAGGACCAAGGCGAGCAGGCCGCCGCCGCGGCTGAGGACGTCGCCCCGGTCGGGGTCGGCGGACATCGCGGAACGGCCCGCGACCAGAGCCCAGTTGACCGGGTTGACGTCGGCGATGTGCCGCATCCAGGACGGCGTCAGGCCGGGTGCCATGAAGGCGGAGGACAGGAAGGTCAGCGGCAGCAGCAGGAACGTGTTGATGCCGATGATGCTCTCGCGACCATGTGGGCCTGGAATTCGGTCTCCACCACGAAGATCCGGGGCAGTTCACCGTCCAGCTTGTCCAGGACACCGCGCAGGGCCGCGCTGTGCACTTCCGGCGTGTTGGCCCGCTCGGCGAGCAGTTCCGCCACCTCGTCCGGGTCCAGCGCCATGATCAGCGACAGCGCGGACTCGAAGGCGGGGTACTCCCTGGCGGGCACGGCCACCATGTCGGCGAGCCAGTCGTGCATCTCGGTGCGGCCCTCGGCGGTGAGCCCGTAGAGCGTGCGCTCCGGCCGGTTGCCCTGCCGCTGGACGCCCGCGACCTCCACAAAGCCGTGCTTCTCCGCAGGCCGTCGGTACTCCCGCACGGTGAGGCGCCCGCGCGCGAGGCGGGGTGAGGACTTCGGCCCGCGCGCGACACGGCCGTGTCATTCCGGCGAAACACCGGGTCCCTAATTTCTGTCGCCCGACAGGAATTCGTGACAGGGGGCCAGGCCCATGACCGCCACCGCACCTTCCGAGGTCCGCTCAGACCCGCCGGACCACGGCACCGCCGCCGACGCCGCGGGCACCGACGCGCCGGGCACCGACGCCGCGGGCACCGACACCGCGGGGCTCGCGGGCTTCGGCTACCGCCAGGAACTGCACCGCAGCCTCGGCCGGTACGCGTCCTTCGCCGCCGGTTTCTCCTTCATCTCGGTGCTGACCACCGTCTTCCAGTTCTTCGCCTTCGGCTACTCCTTCGGCGGCCCGCGCTTCTTCTGGACCTGGCCCGCCGTCCTGATCGGCCAACTCCTCGTCGCCGCCTGCTTCGCCGAACTCGCCGCCCGCTACCCGATCTCCGGCGCCGTCTACCAGTGGTCGACCCGGCTGAGCAACGCCGTCTTCGGCTGGTACGCGGGCTGGATCATGGTCATCGGCCAGGTCGTGGTGGTGGCCGCCGCCGCGCTCGCCCTCCAGGTCGTCCTGCCCGCCGTCTGGTCCGGCTTCCAGCTCATCGGGACCGATACGTCACCGGTCTCGTCGGACGGCGCGGCCAACGCGGCGCTGCTCGGGATCGCGCTGCTCGTCCTGACCACCGTCGTCAACCTCCTCGACAACACGGTGATGTCGCTGGTCAACCGGATCGGCGTGACCGCCGAGATCATCGGCGCCGTGCTCATCGTCACGCTGCTCTTCACGCACGCCGACCGCACGCCGTCGGTGACCGTGCACGGCGGGGGCGGCTCGTCGGCGCTGCTCGTCAGCTCGATCGCCGCCGCGTACGTGATGATCGGCTTCGACAGCGCGGGCGAGATGAGCGAGGAGACCCGCGATCCGCAGCGCGTCGCGCCCCGTACGATCCTGTCCGCGCTCGCCGCGGCCGGCGCCCTGGCCACGCTCCTCGTCCTCGCCGCCCTGCTGGCCGCGCCCAGCCTCACCGACGGGCGGCTCGGCACCGAGGGCCTGTCCTACGTGCTCACCAGCCGGCTGGGCGACGGTGTCGGGCGCGCATTGCTCTGTGACGTCGCGGTGGCCGTCACCGTGGCGACCCTCGCCATCCAGACGTCGGCCACCCGGATGCTCTTCTCGATGGCCCGCGACCGGGCACTGCCCTTCTCCGGGCCCCTCGCCCGCGTCTCCCCCCGCACCGGCCAGCCCCCCGCCCCCGCCCTCGTCGTCGGCGTCCTCGCCGCGGCCCTCCTGCTGCTCAACTTCGGCTCCCCCGACGCCTTTCTCGCCATCGGCACCACCTGCATCGTCATGCTCTACCTCGCCTACGCGATGGTCACAGGCCCCCAACTCCTGCGCCGCCTGCGCTCCCCCCTCCCCCCGGCCACCGACCCCTCCGGCAACCCCCTTTTCTCCCTGGGGCGTTGGGGCCTCCCCGTCAACGCCCTCGCCCTCCTCTACGGCCTCGCCATGACCGTCAACCTCGCCTGGCCCCGCGCCACCGTCTACGACCCCTCCGGCGGCCACTGGTACTTCCAGTGGTTCACCCTGCTATTTTTGCTGGCCGTGCTGCTGGTGGGCTTCCTCTGGCGGACCCTGAGGGCACATCGGGGGCGCGTGGCCCCCGAAGGGGCAGCGGTTCCAGCGCCGACTCCATGACAGCCGCCGTGGTGTCGTCGCCCACCGGCCACAAGCCTGTGTACTCGTCGAGCGTGATCGACGGCTTGCTGTGGCCGAGTCGCACCTGAACGGTCTTCACGTTTCTCGTTGTTCTTGATCGGACACGACGGCGTACCAGTCGCGGAGCCCGTGGAGCGTCAGCTTCTCGGGCACCCGCGCCACCGATCCGACAGCGATCAGGACGCGGTTCGCGTCCTCGCGCATCCACTTCCGAATTCGTGCCCACGCCGACCGGCGGATCGGCCGCCGCCGCATCGTCGCCATCGCCCCCGCCTACGCCGCACCGATCGGCGAATGGCTCTCCGGCAGCGCCTCTGTCCGGGAACGCGTCATGCGCGGTCTCGACCCCGCGGACCGCGCCGCGGTCATCACCGCCCTGCACGCCTACGAGGCCGCAGTGGCCGCCCTTGGCGCCGACGGGTGATACCTGGGGTGACGGAGCAGCGAGACGTCTCTCGCTCCGGCCGGGACAGCACCACATCCTGGCCCGACCTCAAAGCGGCCGGGACGGCGCTGGAACCCGGCGTGATCCTGGACGGCGAGGCCGTCGTGTTCACCTGAGGTGTCGAGCTCAGCGCTCCCGGCGGTCCTTCGCCGCCCCGGCGGGGTCGCGCCGCAGAGGCGGTGCGGCGGCGGACGGCAGGTGGAGGGTGAAGAGCGACCCCGCGCCCAAAGTGCTGGACACCGTGACCCGGCCGCCGTGCGCCTCAGTCAACTGGCGAACGATCGCAAGGCCGAGGCCGCTGCCGCCCGTCAGCCGACTGCGGGACTTCTCCGACCGCCAGAAGAGGTCGAAGACGTGCGGCAGCTCCTCATCGCTGATGCCGCTGCCGGTGTCGGCGACCTCGATCAGCACCGACCGGTCCCGGACGGACGTCCGGACCTCGACGCTGCCGCCCGGCGGGGTGTGCCGGACCGCGTTGGACAGCAGGTTTCCGACGGCCTGCCGCAGCCGCAGCGCGTCGGCAGTCAGCTCCGGATCGCCTTCCGCGGACCAGGTCAGCGCGACCCGCGCGGTGCGGGCGGCGTCACGGTGGGCGGCGCAGACCCACTCCACGACCTCCGCGGCCCGGACCCGCTCGGTGTGCAACCGGAAGGTGTGCGCGTCGTCGGCGGCCACGTCACGCAGGTCGTCAATAATGTGCTGGAGCAGCAGCGCCTCACGCAGCAGCCGCGAGGTCAGGGGCCGGTCGGCGACCGCCACGCCGTCCTCGACCGCCTCCAGCCAGCCCCTGATGTTGCTCAGCGGGGTGCGCAGCTCATGGGCGACGTCCCGGACCATCGCCTTGCGCTGGTCCTCCAGGCGTTCGCGGCGCGCGGACAGGTCGTTGAAGGCGACCGCGAGCGAGCCGATCTCGTCGTCGGTGGAGACCGGGACCCGGTTGCGCGCCTGGTCGGGCCGCTGGGCGGCCTCGGTCAGGGTGCGCAGCGGCCTGATCAGCCGGGTCGACATCAGCACAGCGGCGGCGACGGTGACCGTGAGCACCAGGGCGGCGACCTCGACGATGCGGACGGCGTTCGCACCGGTCAGGGCGAAGCCGGTGGTGTCGGCGCCCGGAACGCCGGTGACGAAGAGCAGGGCACTGGGCGCCACGTAGGGAGCGAGCTGTTCGCGGCGCCCGTCCTCGACACAGCCCTCGGTGATCCGGCCTGCGTCCATGGGCGCGTAGAG
Organism: Streptomyces sp. NPDC025721; assembly: GCF_055558595.1. Taxonomy (NCBI): domain Bacteria; kingdom Bacillati; phylum Actinomycetota; class Actinomycetes; order Kitasatosporales; family Streptomycetaceae; genus Streptomyces; species Streptomyces sp. NPDC025721. The sequence continues at coordinate 338,444 of NZ_JBVHMF010000003.1, forward strand.
CGTCTCGATCGACTGCGGACCGATGTAGTCGAGACCGATCCGGATGGGCGACATCCCCTGGCGGCGCAGACACGGGTTGACCAGGCCCTCCAGTTGGTGGAGGGCGGCGGCCTCGGTCGGGGTGGGGCGGGTCAGGATCCTGCTCTGGCCGCCGCACACGTCGGGGATCACGGGGGCGGCGGCGGTGAGGGACTCGGTGGTGACCCGGGGCCGGCCGCTGGGGGCGTAGCTGATCTGCGACGGCTCGCCCAGCTTGAGCAGGCACCCGGTGATGCTCCGCGCCGAGGCCGCGAGTGCCGTCCGCTCCGCGGCGGTGAGGCGATAGGGGCCGACAGCCCGCGGGTCGATCGGGGTGGCGCCGGTGCCACCGGTCAGTGAGGAGTCCACCGCGAGCGGGTTGACGACTGCGGACACCGCGGCGGGCAGTGCGGCGTGGTCGGCCGCCGCGGAGTCGGCCAGCGTCCGGCGCTGCGGGGTGGTCAGGACGATACGGCGCCCGGTGCGCTTGGCCAGCGACGCCACGTCGGGGGCCACCGCGTCCCAGCTGCGGTGGGTGGCCGCGTAGCCGAGCAGCGCGTCGTAGACCTGGGCGTCCCGGGCCAGTACCTGCCCCTGCTCCTGCCGCAGCGCGTGGGACGTGGTCGTCGCGGCCAGCCAGGCGGTCGCGGCGATGGAGCAGACCGCGATCAGCACGGAGGTGGCGAGCAGCCGCACCATCAGGCTCTTGCGCAACGGGACGCCGCGTCTGCTACGGGTACGGCTCCTACGGGTGCGGCGGTCGCTACGGGGCACGGTGGCCGCGATCCGTGCGGTCCCGGCCGTTCGCACCGTCCGTCAACTTGTAGCCCACCCCGAAGACGGTGACCAGGCGCGCCGGGCGGCGCGGATCGGCCTCGGTCTTCCGGCGCAGGTTCATGACGTGCATGTCGATGGTGCGCTCGGAGGTGTACGCGTCCGTGCCGGAGACCTCCCGCAGCAGTTGGGCGCGGGTGAAGACCCGGTCGGGCTTCGCGGCCATCGCCGCCAGGATCTCGAACTCGCCGCGTGTGCAGTCCACGACATCGGAGTCGATCCACACCTGGTGCCGGGCCGGATCGACGGTGAGGCCGCCCACGTGCAGGGTGAGCCGCGACCACCCGCCGGACCGTTGGGAGCGGAGCAGGAGCGTGCGTACCCGGGCCATCAACTCCCGCGGGCTGTACGGCTTGGTGACGTAGTCGTCGGCGCCCAGGCCGAGGCCGAGCAGCAGATCCTCCTCGTCCGTCCGCGCGGTCAGCATCAGCATCGGCACGTCGCACTCCCGGCGCAGGATCCGGCACACGTCCATGCCGTCCACCTCGGGCATCATCACGTCGAGGATGAGCAGGTCGGGCCGGAATCTGCGGGCCTGGTCGAGGGCTTCACGGCCGTCGCGGGCGACGACCACGCCGTGGCCCTCATGCTCCAGATACCGCTGGAGGAGTTCGGCGTGCGTCTCGTCGTCCTCCGCGACCAGGACACGTGCGCTCATGCGACGACTGTAGAGCCGTACAGGTGCGATCCGAAGAGACCGGAAATACGAAAAACAGAATTCTGACAAGTCTCTGACCAGGTGCCCACACCCCTTGTCCACGATGTGGTCATGCCGATCACGACCCCAGCCACGCCCTTCCCCCGCCGCAGCCTGTCCCGTCACGCGGCGTTGACCGCCGCCGGTCTGGCCGCGGTCACCGCGCTGGCCTCCCTGACCGCGTGCGGCGGTTCCCACTCCTCCGAGGGTGCCCGCGGCAGCGGTGTGGCATCGCTCGCCGCCACCTCGCCACCCGCACCGGGCTCGGGGCCGTCGTCGGGGTCCTCGACGTCAGCGGCGGGCGAAAACCCGGCGGCACCGGCACCCGACCCGTCCAACAGCGCCTCCGGTCGTCCCCAGATACGGCTCGACGACTCCCCCGCGACCCAGATGCGCCTCACCAACGCCTACGCGTCCTGCCTGATCCAGCACGGTGCCACCCGCGAGACCGGGGGTGCGGGCAAGGAGCAGGGCGGAATCCAGGCAATCGGCGTGAAGGACGGTGCCCCGCGGGCCGCGATCATCGCCTGCGAGTCGAAGGAGCCGCTCATGCCGACCAGCGAGGACCCGGACAACCCGCACGCCAGGGACTACGTGCGGGACGAGGTGAACTGCATCAACCGCAAGGGCTACGAGACGGTCAGAGCCTACGAGGGCGGCTTGAGCTGGACCTACGTGCGGGCGCCCCGCACCCAGGAGCAGGGCGAGAAGGCCATGGCGGCGGAGCGGGCCTGCCACATCCAGGTGTACTCGCACGTGTACCCGTAGGGAAACGGGAGCGGGTGCGCGGGGGCGGTGCCGTGACGGCCGCCGCCGACCGGGCCGGGCAGCGGCCGTGGTGAACAGGAGCTCGGAAAGTACGTGTGCGACCGATGATGAAACAGAGGGGCCGGGTCATGGCCGACAGCAAGAGCCCCAGACACCGGGCGGGCGGCGGCGGTGCGTCGCCCGGCGGTGATCTGCTCGGGGCCGGGGCCGGGGACGGGGGCGGACCGCCGGGCGACGACGGCCGCGGGGACGAGGAGTCGGCCGCGCCGTCCCGGCGGCCGGGCGGGCGGGCGCTCGTCAGCCTCGGGGTGGCGGCAGCCGTCGCGGCAGCGGCCGTGGGGGCGGTCGTCATGCACCACGACAGCAGGTCCCCCGGCCGGGGGACGGCGTCGACGCCGGTGCAGACCGTCGCCGTGGTGCGTACCGACCTTTCCAGCTCGCAGAGCCTCAGCGGGACGCTGGGCTTCGGAAAACCGGTGACGGTCAAGGGCGCGGGCACCGGCACGGTGACCCAGCTCCCCGCGCAGGGGGAGAACGTGTCCCGCGGCCGTCCGCTGCTGCGGGTGGACGACCACCCCGTCATGCTCTTCTACGGCAGCACTCCGCTGTTCCGGCCGCTGGACCGGCGGGGGCTGGTGGGCCGGGACGTGGCGATGGTCGCGGCGAACTTGAAGGCGCTCGGCTACGACATCGGCGCGCAGCCGTCCGTCGGCAGCACGATCCGGCAGGCCGACGCGCCCGCGGCGGGCAGCGGGTCCGCGACCTCCGGCACGGACGGCTCAGGACCGGGCCACGGCTCCGGCTCCGGATCGGGTGCGAGCTCGGCTCCCGGCGCCGGCTCGGGCTCCGGGCCGGCATCCGCGACCGCCGGTACGACGGCCCCGCCCGGCGACGGCCCGCCCGCGGCGCCCCCGGCGTCGCCGACGACGGTCGTCGTGCGGCGCGGGGACGGTGTGCTCACCTCGTCCCTCATGGCGGCGCTGAAGCGCTTTCAGCGGACGTTCGGCATTCCGGCCACCGGCACCCTCAGCCCGGGTGACGTGGTGGTGCTGCCCGGCAGGGTCCGGGTCAGCGGAGTGCAGGCGGCCCTCGGGGACCCCGCCGCCGAGCCGCTGATGTCCGTCACCCTGGCCGACAAGACCGTCACCGTGCCCGCCGACCCGGACGCCGTGAGCAGCATCAAGGAGAACGACCGTGTCGTCGTCACCCTGCCGGACAGCTCCACCACGCCCGGCCACGTCGCCACGGTGAGCACCACCGTCCAGGAGCAGGGTTCGGCGGGCGGCGGCTCGGGTGACGACTCCGGCAACGCGCCCCAGCAGAACGTCTCGGTGGCGCTGGACCGGCCGGCCGACGTACGGAACCTGGACTCCGCCCCCGTGCAGGTCGAGTTCACCGGCAAGGTCGAGAAGGGGGTGCTGGCGGTGCCGGTCGGCGCGCTGCTGGCGCTCAGCGGCGGCGGCTACGCGGTGCAGCTGAGGAGCGGCACCCTGGTCGCGGTGCGCCTCGGGATGTTCGCCAAGGGTCTCGTCGAGATCACCGGGACGGGTATCACCGCCGGCACCCGGGTGGTGACGGCCGCGTGAGCCCGGTCCTGGCCGTACGCGGCGCCAGCATGGCCTACCCCGGCGGCGTTCTCGCCCTCGACCGGGTCTCGCTGACCATCGAGGAAGGCGAACTGCTGGGCATCGTCGGTCCCTCCGGCTCCGGCAAGTCCACGCTGCTCAACATCATGGGCACCCTGGACCGTCCCACCAGCGGCGTGGTGGAGATCGCCGGGCAGGACGCGGCGCTGCTCTCCGACCGGCGCCTGTCGGCGCTGCGCGGGCGGTGGCTCGGTTTCGTCTTCCAGCAGTTCCACCTCACCGAGGGGCTCAGCGCCGCCGAGAACGTCGCCACCGGCCTGTTGTACGCGGGGGTCCCCCGGCGCAACCGGCGGCGGCTGGCACTGGAGGCCCTGGCGCGGGTCGGCCTGGCCCGGCGGACCGCGCATCTGCCGCACCAGCTCTCGGGCGGTGAGAAGCAGCGCGTCGCCATCGCCAGGGCGCTGGTCAACGATCCCGCGCTGGTGCTGGCCGACGAACCGACCGGCGCGCTGGACACGGCCAACGGGACGGCGGTCCTGGACCTGCTGGGCCGGCTCAACGAGGAAGGCACGACCATCGCCGTCATCACACACGACCTGGGCATCGCCGCCCGGCTGCCTCGCCGGCTCCAAATCCTCGACGGCCGCCTGGTCGCCGACATCCGGCAGGGGGAGCCGGTATGAGCGGTCCCGACGCGGCCCGCCGACAGCCGCCCCGCCATGGTTCCGGTCTCGGCCTCGGTTCTGACTCGGATTCAGCCGCGGGTCCACCCGCTCGTACGGGGGCCGGGCCCGCTCCCGCGCGGGCCGCACGACCGCCCCTGCGCACGGCGCCGGTCCGATTGGCGCCCTTCGACCTGCTCGGGCTCGGCCTTCTCGGCATCCGCACCCGCAAGCTGCGCGCCGCGCTGTCCGCGCTGGGTATATCCATCGGCATCGCCACGCTCATCGTCGTGACCAGCATCCCGGCGTCCAGCCAGCGATCCCTCTTCAACCAGCTCACCGCGCTGGGGACCAACATGCTCCAGGTCAGCTACGACCCGAACGCGAAACCCGCCGTGGTCCTGCCGCCGGAGTCGGTGGCGATGGTCTCCCGGATCGGCCCGGTCACCATCGCCAGCGCGGTGGCCAACCTCAATCTGCCCGTCGAACGCTCCGACAAGATCCCGGCCACCTACGCCACCGGGCTGACCACACTCGCCACCCAGCTCAACCTGCTGCCCGCCGTCAACGGCAGCATGGCGTCCGGCACGTTCCTCACCGCGGCGACGGAGCGGTTCCCGGTGGCCGTCCTCGGTGCGACGGCAGCCAATCGGCTCGGCTTCCCCGAGGTCCTGACCGGCCGGACACCGCCGCTGATCTTCGTCGGGAAGACGTGGTTCAGCGTGGCGGGCATCCTCAAGCCGGTGCCGCTGCATCCGGACCTCGACACGTCGGTGCTGGTCGGCTGGGACATCGCGGCGACCGAGCTCGGTTTCCACCGCAGCCCCACCGTGATCTACGTCAAGGCCCCGGACGACGAGATCGACGCGGTGCACGCCGTCCTGCCCGCCACCGTCAACCCGCGGCTGCCGGGCGTCGTCCGGGTCAGCAACCCCTCGTCGGTGCTCGCCGCCAAGCAGGCGACCCGGACCACCTTCTCCGCGCTCTTCCTCGGCCTCGCGGCCGTCGCCCTGCTGGTCGGCGGTATAGGCGTGGCCAACACCATGTACATCTCCATCCTGGAGCGCCGCCGCGAGATCGGCCTGCGCCGGGCCCTCGGCGCCAACCGCGGCCAGATCCGCGCCCAGTTCCTCACCGAGTCGGCCGTGCTGTCCGGCATCGGTGGCGCGGCGGGCACGCTGATCGGGGTCGCGGCGAGCTTCGCCTACTGCGCCTACCAGGGCTGGCCGACGGTCATCCCGCCTGCGGCCCTCGCCGCGGGCCTGCTGGGCGCGGTCCTGATCGGCATGATCGCCGGCGCCTACCCGTCGGTACGGGCCTCCCGGCTGACGCCGACTCAGGCCCTCAGCGCCACCTGAGGAGCAGCCGCGGTCCCGCGCGGGTGTGAGCTCACTTGCATGCCCACGTCTGGCCGCGTTCGGGTGGGAGCCGGCCGATCTGGTGGGCAAGCCTGTGTGGCTGTATCCGGGCGACCGGTGGACCGACGAGGGCTTCAGGCTGGGGCCGCAGCATGACGTACTGCGGGACGGGATCGGGAGCGAACTGGATCGGTCGCGTCCGATGGGTGACGTGGTGCGTGTCCCGCAGGGGTCATGCTGCTGGTGGGCGCCGATACGCACGGACGTGAGCGCCCGTCACCGCCGGGCAGGCCCGGCCTCTGACGTGGATTCCGGTGTCTCTCCCGGTCAGCGATGCGCGCCGACCCGTCGGGCCAGCACTTGTCCCGGCCACGTCCCGAACAGGAAAGGATCGGTGGGAACGAATCCGTTGCGCTCATAGAACGCGACGAGTTCGCCGCCGCCGCCCGCCCAGCAGTCGACCCGCAGCAGGTCGACGCCTGCCCGCCGGGTCTCCCGCACGGCATGGGCCAGCAGCGTCGCCCCGATGCCGAAACCGGCGTGCCGTCGGTCGGAGACCAACAGCCGTACATACCGCTCGGGTTCCCCGGCCGGGGCGATCGGCATCTGGGGACTGGGCCCGGAGTCCAGCACCATGGCCCCGACCGGTGCTCCGCCCAACTCCGCTATATGTGGGGCGCCTTCGGTCATGTACCGCTCGACCCGCTCCGCACCACCGGGCTTCTTCGAATACGGTGTCGTGCCCCACTGCTCGGTATTGCCGCGATCGTTCATCCAGACCACGGCGGAGTCGAGCATGTCCAACACGGCTGGTGCGTCGGCCGGGCTGCCCGGCCTGATCCGTATCACACGCGTGTCGTCGCTCATGGCGAAAGCCTATGGGGCGGCGCCGACAGGGGGACGGTTACCGGACTCTTCCCGCGAACGTCCCGGATACCCTGGGCGGCCAATGGCTCAACTCCGCAACTCCGCCGACGCCTTGACGCGGCTTTCGCGTCGAGGATGGTGATGTTCACGGGCTGCGTCACGTGCTCGCGCATCGAACCGGGCTCGCTGTTCACAAGCTTCTTCCGCATCGACGTGGAGCAGTGGCCCTGCCTGCATGTCCGGCGCCTGGCGCTGGCGTTCCGTGACGACCCGGACTATTGCGAGGGGTGGCTGCCGGAACAGGCCCTTCATGTGTCCGGGAGGCTGTTCCGGCAGGAGAGCAGCGAAGAGTGGCCGCCCGTGCGGCCTCCCGGCGCGTGAGCGACCGCACCCGCTCGCACCGGGGCCTACCGCGTCCTGCCAGGGCCCACCCCGTCCTCCCGCCCCGTCAGTGAACGGAGAATCCGCCGTCGACGAAGACCGCCTGGCCGGTGACGTAGCCGGAGGCGCGGCTCGCGAGGAAGACCGCCGCGCCCGCGAAGTCCTCGGGCAGGCCGTTGCGCCCGACCATCGTGCGGGCGGCCAGGGCCGCCACCTTCTCGGGGTCGGACGACAGGCGCGCATTGAGGGGGGTCATGACGAATCCGGGCACCAGGGTGTTGCACGTGACGCCGTACGGCGACCACGCCTCGGCCTGCGAGCGGGCCAGTGACTCCAGCGCCCCCTTGGAGACGCCGTAGGCGCCGCTCTGGACGAAGGCCCGGTGCGCCTGCTGGGAGGTGATGTGGATGATCCGCCCGAAGCCGCGCTCCGCCATGCCGGGCCCGAAGCGCTGCCCCAGCAGGTAGGGCGCCTCCAGGTTGACCGCCATCGTGGTGTCCCACACGTCCTCGCCCAACTCGCCCATCGGGGGCCGCAGGTTGATCCCGGCGGAGTTGACGAGGATGTCGGGTTCGCCGAACGCCTCGGCCGCCTCCTCGGCGGCCACGCGCATGCCGTCACGCGTACTCAGGTCGGCGCTCACCCAGGCCGCCCGGCAGCCGTCGGCCGCCAGCTCGCCGACCGTCGCGGCCAGCTCCGCCTCCCGGCGCGCCACGACCACGACGCTCGCCCCCGCGTGCGCGAGGGCCCCGGCGACAGCGCGGCCGATGCCGGAACTGCCGCCGGTCACCACGGCGACCCGTCCCTCCAGCGAGAACAGTTCGGAGAGGTAGGTCTGTGACGTCATGCCCGGATCCTAAACGGCGGGCCCGCGGCGACAACGACCAGGCCAGCCGCAGGCCCGTGGCCGGTTACGCGGCATCGCCCGATTCACGGACCCGCTTCGTGGCAACGCGCCGCGGCCTGGCCCGCTCCACGAGGGACGTGGCGGCGCTCCCCCACTCGGGACAGGCGAAAGTGAACCCGGCCGCGAGCAGCCGCCCCGGCACCACCCGACGGCTCTTGAGCAGCAGCTCCGTGTCCGAGCGCAGCGCGAACGCCCCCAGCTCGGCCATCCAGCGCGTCGCGGGCAGCCCCAGCGGGACGCCCCAGGCCGCGCGCAGCGCCCGCATGAAGTCGCGCTGGGGAAGGGGGCCGGGCGAGGCGAGGTTCACCGGCCCCTCGATGTCGTCGCGCGCGATCAGGAACTCCACCGCCCGCACGAAGTCCTCGTCCTGGATCCAGGAGACGTACTGCGCGCCACCGGCGACCGGGCCGCCGAGCCCGAGGCGCGCCAGTCGTGACAGCACGTCGAACACACCGCCCCGGTCCGGGCTCATGACCATCGCCGAGCGCAGCGCCACCTTGCGGGTCACGGGGGTCGGCGCCTCGGTCTGCGCGCGCTCCCAGTTCTCGGCGATCGCGACGCTGTACGCCCAGTAGTCCGGCACTCCGTCCTCCGAGCCGCCGATCACTCCGGTCGCCTCGTCGTGTGCCGCGTCGAAGCGGTGGGCGTAGACCGTCGCCGTACTCATCTGGAGCCAGAGGCGCGGTGACCGCGCGGCGGCGCGGCCCCTGCCCGAAGATGTCGAGAACGAGCGATGCCGAGGGCGAGCGATGTCGGGCACGAGAGATGTCGAGAACGAGCCATCGGCTCCGTCCCAGGAACAGCGGCGGTCGCCACCGGCCGCGCGAGGACGAAGGAGAGACCAGCATGGCCATTCAGCGGATGGACAACGTCGGCATCGTCGTCGAGGACATGGACGCCGCCATCGCGTTCTTCGTGGACCTCGGTATGGAGCTGGAGGGCAGGGCCGAGGTCAAGGGCCGCTTCGCCGACCAGTGCACCGGACTCGACGGCGTCCACTGCGACATCGCGATGGTCAGGACCCCGGACGGTCACAGCCGGCTCGAACTGGCCAAGTACCGCAGCCCCGAGGCGATCAGCGGCGGACCGCGCGACCGGCCCCACAACATCCTGGGCACCCACCGCGTCATGTTCGCCGTCGACGACATCGAGGACACCGTGGCCCGCCTGCGCCCCCACGGCGCCGAAGTCCTCGGCGAGATCGCCCGGTTCGAGGACAGCTTCCTGCTCTGCTACGTCCGGGGCCCGGAGGGCATCATCGTCGGGCTGGCCGAGCAACTGAGCTGAGCGGGCAGCTCAGTTCGGCCACCTCCTCGGCGGTCCCCCGGCTCAGGGAGCGGGGATGTCCGCGATGCGCAGGGCCGCGTCGGCGGCGGCGCGGGCGAAGGCGGGGACGGGGCGGCCCGGGGTGGAGCGGTGCACGAGGATGACGCCCTCGATGAGGGCGAAGATCAGGTCGGTGCGGAGGGCCAGTTCGGGGGCGGGCAGCGCGCGCCCCGGGGCGGTGGCGGCCAGCAGGCGGGCGTAGGCGGCCTTGAGGTCGGCGCGGGCGCGGCGGAAGGCGGTGAAGCGCTCGGCGGCGACCTCGGGCAGGAGGTAGAGGGCGCCGAGATTGTACGGCCCCGCGCAGAGGAGTTCTGCGTCGTAGCGGCACAGGTCCCAGAGCCGGGCCTCGGCGGGGCGGGTGTCGTCGGCGAGCAGCGCGCGGGCCAGGTCGAGGGACGGGGTGACCGTGCCTTCGAGGAGTTCGGCGAGCAGATCCTCCTTGCCGCCGACGTAGTGGTAGATCGACGCCTGCCGCATCCCGGCCCGCTCGGCGACCGCCCGCGTGGTGGTGGCGGTATAGCCGCGCGTGGTGAAGAGTTCGGCCGCCGCCGCGAGCAGTTCCTCGCGCACGCTCATGCCGCTGTCCGGCCGCTGCTGGGCGCGCGGCCTGCCGACCCGTTTTCCGCTCGTGCTCACCCGCCGATCGTCGCACGCGGCGACGCGACGACGACGGCGGGCAGTCCGGTGAGGGGCCGGTAACCGGGCGGCAACAACCGGGCAATCGCCGTGAAGCCACCGCCGCCTAATTTCTGTCGAGCGACAGAAATTCGTGTGGAGCAGGAGCCGTGAGACGACGGAGGTGCAGCCCCGTGGCGACAGGGACGACCGGTGGAAGGAAGACCGGCCAGAGCACGGCCCGCAGGACATCCCGCAGGGCCCCGCGCCCGACCGGGACCACGTACGAGGCCAGGGAGCACGCCCGCGCCCAGGAAGGGGCCCGCGCCGCCGCGATGCCCCAAGTGCCCGCGCCCGAGGGCCTGTTGTGGTCGGAGACCGTGGCGGGCGGCGGCTACACCCACAAGGTGCTGGCCCGCGGCAGCGAACTGCGGCTCGCCGACCCGACCGGCGACGCGTGCGCGCACGTCCTGCTCTTCGTGGACGGCCGCCCCTGGGAGCGGCTGAACGCGGCCGACACCGTCAAGGTCCAGTGGAACGCGTATCTCGGCGCGGGCCGCCTCCTGCTGTCCGACCAGGGCCGTGTCCTCGCCTCCCTGGTCTCGGACACCAGCGGGCGGCACGACACGCTGTGCGGTACGTCGTCGGCTGCGCGCAACACCGCGCGGTACGGGGACGGTTCGGCGCAGGGCCGCTCCCCCGCGGGCCGCGAGCTGTTCCTGCTGGCCGCCGCCAAGAACGGGCTGGGGGCCCGCGACCTCCCGGCGTCGCTCTCCTTCTTCCAGGGACTGCGCGTGGAGCCCGACGGGGCACTGGAGTTCATCGGTTCCGCGGGGCCCGGCACGAGCGTGACCCTGCGCGCCGAGCAGCCGCTGACCGTACTGCTGGCCAATGTGCCGCACCCGCTGGACCCCCGACCGGCCTACACCTGCGGCCCGTTGGAGGTACGCGCACGGCCCGGCGCCGCCACCACGCCCGGCGACCCGCTGTGGGACACGACACCCGAGGGCCGCCGCGCCTTCCTCAACACCGCGGAACACCTCACCGCCAGGGGGATCGTATGAACGGCCAGAAGGTGACGGACGACCGGGGCCGTACGGACGACGCGGACGGCGCGGACCGGACCGGCGGCCAGGACCGTACCGAGGGCCCGTCCCCCCGGGGCGGCGCGACCTCCGTGACCGTACCGGCGCGGGCACCCTGGTCCGCGGTGATCCCGGCGGGCGGCCACCTCACCATCACCGACCTGCACGGCAACCAGGCTGTGGACTTCCTGGTCTACGACGCCCACGACACCGCCGTCCGCTACAGCGCGCCCGACACCGTACAGGCCCAGGGCAACCTCTTCCTGACCACCGGCAGCGTGCTGCTGTCCAACGCGCACACCCCGCTGATGACCGTGGTCGCCGACACCTGCGGGCGGCACGACACGATCGGCGGCGCGTGCTCCAAGGAGTCCAACACCCTGCGGTACGGCCACCACACGTGGTCGCAGCACGCCTGCGTGGACAACTTCCTGTCCGAGGGCGCGCGTTACGGCCTCGGCAAACGCGACCTGGTGAGCAACGTCAACTGGTACATGAACGTGCCTGTCGAGGAGGACGGCACCCTCGGCATCGTGGACGGCATCTCCGCGCCCGGCCTTGAGGTCGAACTGCGCGCCGAGACCGACGTGTTGGTCCTGGTCTCCAACTGCCCGCAGATCAACAACCCCTGCAACGGCTTCGATCCGACGCCGGTCCTGATGACGGTCAGGACGCCGGGCCGGGCCGGGGACACCGTCGGCGCGCCGTCCGGAGAGGCGGTCCGATGACCGACGAGCCCGTGAAGCGCGCCCCCGCGCGCTTCGACACCCTGCTGGTCGCCAACCGCGGCGAGATCGCCGCCCGGATCATCCGCACCGCCCGCCGGATGGGGCTGCGCACGGTCGCGGTCTTCTCCGAACCCGACCGCGCCGCGCCGCACGTGCACCTGGCCGACGCCGCCGTACGGCTGGGCCCCGCACCGGCCAAGTCCAGCTATCTGGACGTGGACGCGGTGCTCGCGGCGGCCCGCGAGACCGGCGCGGGCGCCGTCCACCCCGGCTACGGATTCCTGTCGGAGGACGCGGACTTCGCGCGCCGCTGCGAAGCGGCGGGGCTCGCCTTCGTCGGTCCGACCCCGGACCAGCTCGAACTCTTCGGCGCCAAGCACACCGCGCGCGCCGCGGCGGAGGCGGCCGGGGTGCCGCTGCTGCCCGGCACCGGACTGCTGCCCGACGTGGACAGCGCGTTGACGGCCGCCGCGTCGCTCGGCTACCCGGTGATGCTCAAGGCGACCGGCGGCGGTGGCGGCATCGGCATGCGCGCCTGCCACTCCCCCGCCGAACTCACCGACGCCTGGGGCTCGGTGCAGCGTGTAGCGGCGGCCAGCTTCTCCTCGGCGGGCGTCTTCCTGGAACGGCTGGTGGAGAGCGCCCGGCACGTCGAGGTGCAGGTCTTCGGCGACGGCCACGGCCGCGTCCTGACCCTCGGCGACCGCGACTGCTCCCTCCAGCGCCGCCACCAGAAGGTCCTGGAGGAGGCCCCCGCGCCCGGCCTGCCCGACGCCCTGCGGGAGCGACTGGCGCTCAGCGCGCGGGCGTTGTGCGCCTCGGTCGACTACCGCTCGGCGGGCACCGTGGAATTCGTGTACGACGCGGCGCGCGGCCAGGCGTACTTCCTGGAGGTCAACACCCGTCTCCAGGTGGAGCATCCGGTGACCGAGGAGACGTACGGTGTCGACCTCGTGGAGTGGATGCTGCGGCTCGCGCAGGGCGACACACCGCTGAGCACCGGCGACGACACGCCGATTGACCTGTCGACACAGCGAGTGGGACACGCCGTGGAGGCCCGGATCTACGCCGAGGACCCCACGCGCGGCCACCTGCCGAGCGCGGGACGGCTCACCGAGGTGGTCTTCCCGCCGGGGGTCCGCGTCGACGCCTGGATCGAGACCGGCACCGAGGTCACCACCTCCTACGATCCGATGCTCGCCAAGGTGATCGCGCACGGCGCCGACCGGGCGCAGGCCCTCTCCCGGCTCGCGGACGCCCTCGCCGCGACCAGGATCGACGGCATCGAGACCAATCTGGGGCTGCTGCGGGCCGCCGTCGCCGATCCGGCGCTGCACGCCGCGACGCACAGCACCGCGACCCTCGACGCGGTCACCGACCCCACCCGCCGGATCGACGTGGTCCGCGCGGGCACCCTGACCAGCGTCCAGGACTGGCCGGGCCGCACCGGTCTGTGGCACGTCGGCGTTCCGCCGTGCGGCCCGATGGACGACCTGTCCTTCCGGCTCGGCAACGAAGCGCTCGGCAACGACGAGGGCGCGCCCGGCCTCGAATGCACCCTCCAGGGACCGGCGTTGCGCTTCAGCCACCCCACCACCGTCTGCGTGACCGGCGCCCCCGCGACCGTCACGGTCGACGGACACCCGGTGCCGCGCTGGGAGCCGGTCACCGTACCGGCGGGCGCGCTGCTCGACATCGGCGCGCCGGAGGCGGCAGGGCTGCGCACATATCTGCTGGTCGCGGGCGGCCTCGACGTCCCCCGCTTCCTCGGCAGCGCGGCCACCTTCACGCTCGGCGGATTCGGCGGCCACGGCGGCCGGGCGCTGCGCGTCGGTGACGTCCTGCACGGCGGTACGACGACGGAGGCGAGCGGCCCCGTACCGGCCTCGCTGCGGCCGGAGTGGGGGACGCGGTGGCTGATCGGCGCCGTCGAGGGCCCGCACGCCGCGCCGGAGTTCTTCACCGAGGACGACATCCGCGACTTCTACGCCGCCGAGTGGAGCGTGCACTTCAACTCCGCGCGCACCGGCGTACGGCTCGTCGGCCCGAAGCCGCGCTGGGCGCGCTCCGACGGCGGCGAGGCGGGACTGCACCCGTCCAACATCCACGACACGCCGTACGCGGTCGGCGCCGTCGACTACACGGGCGACATGCCCGTACTGCTCGGCCCCGACGGCCCCTCGCTCGGCGGATTCGTGTGCCCCGCGACCGTCGTGACCGGTCAGCGCTGGAAGCTCGGGCAGCTCCGGCCGGGCGACACCGTACGATTCGTGCCGGTCAGCGAGGACGCCGCCGCCGGGCTGCGGCGCGCGCCCGCGACCCTGCCGACGCCATCGCGGCCCGTCATCGCCGACGGGGGTGTCCTCGGGCGCGCCGAAGCGACCGCGACACGCCCGGCCGTGACGTACCGCCGCAGCGGCGACGACAATCTGCTCGTCGAATACGGGCCCATGCAGCTCGACTTGGCGCTCCGGATGCGGGTGCACGCCCTGGCGGAACACCTCGCCGCCCAACGCCTGCCCGGCGTCGTCGACCTCACACCCGGCATCCGCTCCCTCCAGATCCACGCCGACCCGGGCGCGCTGCCCACCGCCAAACTGCTCGACGCCGTGCGCGAGGCCGAGGAGCAACTGCCGCCCACCGACCGGCTCGTGGTGCCCAGCCGGACCGTGCACCTGCCGCTGTCCTGGGACGACCCCGCCACGCGTGAGGCCATCGAGCGCTACATGGCGGGCGTCCGCGACGACGCGCCGTGGTGCCCGTGGAACATCGAGTTCATCCGCCGCGTCAACGGTCTCGACTCCGTGGACGACGTGTACCGGACCGTCTTCGACGCCGAATACCTCGTGCTCGGGCTCGGCGACGTCTACCTCGGCGCGCCCGTCGCCACGCCGCTCGACCCGCGCCACCGGCTCGTCACCACCAAGTACAACCCGGCGCGCACCTGGACAGCGGAGAACTCCGTCGGCATCGGCGGGGCCTACCTCTGTATCTACGGCATGGAAGGGCCCGGCGGCTACCAGTTCGTCGGCCGTACGATCCAGGTCTGGTCCAGCCGCGCCCGCCGACAGCCGTGGCTGCTGCGCTTCTTCGACCGCATCAAGTGGTATCCGGTCTCCGCTGGCGAACTCCTCGACCTCCGGGCCGACATGGCGGCCGGGCGCCTGCCGCTGCGGGTGGAGGACGGGAGTTTCGCCCTCGCGGACCATCAGCGGTTCCTCGCCGACAACGCGGAGTCCATCGCGGCCTTCCGCGCCCGGCAGGGCGCCGCGTTCGCCGCGGAGCGCGACGCGTGGGAAGCCGCCGGTGAGTTCGCCCGCACCGACGACTCGGCCGCCGCCGTCCCGGCCCCCGCCGCCGTCACCGTGCCGCCCGGCGGCCGTACGGTCGACGCCGAATTCGCCGCCGCCGTCTGGCACATCGCCGTCCGCCCCGGCGACTGCGTCGCGGCCGGGCAGCACCTCCTGACCCTGGAGGCCATGAAGATGGAGTCCCCCGTCACCTCCCCCACCGGCGGGACCGTCGCCCAAGTCCTCGTCTCCCCCGGCGACCAAGTCACCCCCGGCACCCCCCTCCTGACTCTCTCCCCCTAACCCACCCCCTTCCGGCTCACGCCGCCTCAATCGCCGGCGGGGCTGATTTGTGCCGCCACCGCCAATCGGCAACTCGCCCCACGTGCCCCCTCACGGGCACCAAAGGCCCGACCAGCCCGCCGGGTGTGCGACGCCAGAAGCAAAAATCAGCCCACAGGCTGAGCGGCAACCCACCCCGCATGCGGCCAGGCGTGTGCGACACGCCAGAAGCAAAAAATCAGCCCGTCCGGCGATTGAGGACTAGCCCCAGCGGCAATGAGCGGCCCCCTGCCACCGCACCCGCACCCGCACCCGCACATCAGACGGAGGAAGCCCATGGAGAGCGCTCAGGACCGCGTGCGGGCCGCGTATCGGCGGATCGCGGAGGTGGACCGCCCGGAGGTGTGGATCGCGCTGCGCGCGGAGGAGGAGGTGCGGGCGGAGGCAGCGGAGGTGGACGAGAGAAGGGCGGCCGGGGAGGCGCTGCCACTGGCGGGGCGGCTGCTGGCGGTGAAGGGGAACATCGACGTGGCGGGCCTGGAGACGACGGCGGGCTGCCCGTCGTACGCGTACGCGCCGAGGGAGGACGCCCCGGCGGTGCGGGCCCTGCGCGCGGCGGGCGCGATCGTGCTGGGCAGCACGAACATGGACCAGTTCGCGACGGGCCTGGTCGGCACGCGAAGCCCCTACGGCGCGGTGCGCAACGCCGTCACCCCGGAGCGGGTGAGCGGCGGCTCCAGCTCGGGCTCGGCCGTCGCGGTGGCACTCGGCCTCGTGGACGTGGCGCTCGGTACGGACACGGCCGGCTCCGGCCGCGTCCCGGCGGCGTTCAACGGCATCGTCGGGGTGAAGCCGACCCGCGGCCTGGTGTCGACGCGCGGCGTCGTACCGGCGTGCGCGAGCCTGGACTGCGTGTCCGTCTTCGCCAGGACACTGCCCGAGGCCCGCCGCGCGATGGCGCTCCTCGCGAGCTGCGAGGCACCGCCGCGCCGCCCTGGACCGTGGCGGGTCGCGGTGGCGGCGCGAGCGCAACTCGGCGAGATGGACGCCGGATGGGCGGCGGCCTACGAGGCGGCGGCGGACCGGCTGGCCGCCGCCGGGGCCGAGCTGCGGACACTGGACCTGACGCCGTTCACGCGGGCGGCGGCGCTGCTCTACGAGGGCGCTTTCGTCGCGGAACGCTGGTCAGCCGTGGGCGAGTTCATCGAGGCGCACCGGGACGCCCCCGACCTGGACCCGACCGTCGCGGCCGTCATCACGGCGGCCCGCGACCTGCCCGCGCACCGCCTCTTCACCGACCAGCGGCGGCTGGCCGCGCTGCGCACCGAGGCCATGGCGCGACTCGGCGACGCCGACGCCCTGTTGCTGCCGACCGCACCAGGGCACCCCACGCTCGCCGAGGTCGCCGCCGACCCGCTCGGCGCCAACGCGCGCCTCGGCCGCTTCACCAACTCGGCCAACCTGCTGGACCTTTGCGCGGTCGCGGTCCCGGCGGGCACCGTCGAGGGCCGGCCCTTCGGCGTGATGCTGCTCGGCCCCGCGCACACCGACGACCGGATCGCGGACGTCGCCGCCCTGCTGGAGCCGCCTCTCCGCGTCGCCGTGGTCGGCGCCCACCTCAGCGGCCAGCCCCTCAACCACCAACTCGTCGCGCTCGGAGGCCGGTTGACGGCCAAGACCACCACCGCCCCCGCGTACCGGCTCTACGCCCTGGACACCGAACCCGCCAAGCCAGGTCTGGTGCGGACCGAGAAGGGCGGCGCCGCCGTCGAGGCCGAGGTCTGGGAGCTGACCGCCGCCGGTCTCGGCGCACTGACCGCCGCCCTGCCGCGCCCGATGGCCCTGGGCAGCGTCGAGTTGTCCGACGGCACCAGTTGCCCCGGCTTCCTGTGCGAGCCGTCGGCCCTCGACAGCGCCGAGGACATCACGGCCTACGGCGGCTGGCGCGCGTACCTCGCCGACCGGTCCGGGGCATGAACCTCGACGGCGAACGCGGAGAAGTCGCCCCACCCGTCCCCCGCCACCCAGCGGCACCCTCCGTACACTGTGCGGATTGTTCACCGACGGGGAGGACCACGGCCGTATGCGCCGCGTCACCGCAATCACCACCGCTCTGCTGACCGTCACGCTCACCGGGACGGCCCTGGCGGGCTGTTCGTCGTCGGACTCGTCCGACGACAGCGCCAAACCGTCCGCGTCGGCCGGGACACCGTCGGCCACGCCGACGACCTCGGCGGTACCGACGAAGACCGCCAACGGCAGGCTGGACTACACCGGGGACACCACCGGGACCGCCCTGTTCACCTCGGCGATCTCCTGCGAGATCGTGGCGGGAAAGCTGGTCGGGGTGACCGCCCCCGACAGGACGGACGCGTCGGCGCCGAAGTCCCCGTCGTTCATCGCGACGACCGGCGGCCTCCAGAAGCTGGCGATGCTCCAGCCGACGGCCACCGACTCGTACTCCCAGCGGTCGTCCGGCAGCGTGACGGCCGCCAAGAGCGCCGGGACCTGGAAGGTGACGGTGAAGGACCTCGTCATCGCGGGCAACCACGGCGACGACAGGAAGTCGATCACCGTCAACGGCTCCCTGACCTGCACCAAGCTCACCGGTCAGTGAGTCGGTGCGCCGGTGCGCCGGTGCGCCGGTGCGGCCGTAATGCCGTGATGCCGTGATGCCGTGATGCCGTGAGTCAACGCGCGGACAGCCCGTGCGGCCCGTCATCCTCCGGGACCGGGCCGCACAGGTGCACGCCGCAGGGGCGGCTCACCCCACCGAGGAGTACGCGACGACCCCGCGTCGCAGCCCGTCGACCGCCCGGCGGGCGTTGCGGCGGACCGGGCTGCCCTCCGGAGCGGCGTCGCTGATCTGGCCCAGGACGTCGATGAGCTGCTTGCACCAGCGGACGAAGTCACCGGCGGGCATGTCGGCGTCGGAGAGGACCGCGTCCAGGCCGTGGCCCGAGGCCCAGCGGTAGGCGGGCCAGGCGAAGCCGAGGTCGGGCTCGCGCTGGCCGACGCCCTCAGCCTGGTTGATGTGGTGGGACTCCTCCAGCGCGTCGAGACGGCCCCAGATACGGACCATCTCGCCGAGGGCTTCCTTCGCGTTGCCGGTCGGCAGCTTGGGCGCGACGGCGTCGTCGGCCTGCCGGGTCTCGTAGACCAGCGCCGAGGCGCAGGCCGCCAGTTCGGCCGGGCCGAGGCCGTCCCAGACGCCCTCGCGCAGGCATTCGCTGGCGAGCAGGTCCAACTCGCCGTAGAGCCGGGCGAGCCGCCGCCCCTCGGGAGTGACCTTCTCGGCCTGGAGATAGCCCAGTTCGGTGAGCAGCGCGCAGATCCGGTCGAAGGTGCGGGCGATGGTGTTGGTGCGGCCCTCGATGCGCCGCTCCAACTGCTGGGTGTCGCGCCGCAGTCGGTGGTAGCGCTCAGCCCAGCGGGCGTGGTCCTCGCGCTCCTCGCAGCCGTGGCAGGGGTGCGCGCGGATCGCGGTACGCAGCCGGGAGATCTCGGTGTCGTCGGCCGCGGCGGCCCGCTGCTTGCGGTGCCGTGAGGGTGCGGCCCAGCCCGCGGTGCCCGCCTTGGAGCGCATCGCGGAGGCGAGGTCGCGCCGGGACTGCGGGCTGCGCGGATTGAAGGACTTGGGGATCCGCATCCGGTCCAGCGCCTCGACGGGAACGGGGAAGTCTATCTGCCCGAGCCGCTTGACCTGGCGCTCCGCGGTGAGCACCAACGGGCGCGGGCCGTCGGCGAATTCCTCGTTGCGATGCGGGTGGCCGTTGGAACGGCCCGCGGGGACACCGGGTTCCAGGACCAGCGCGAGCCCGGCGTATTTACCCGCGGGGACGTGGATGATGTCGCCCGGCTTCAGCTTCTCCAGCGCGTCGGAGGCCGCGGCGCGGCGCTGCATCGCGCCCTGCCTCGACAGTTCCGACTCGCGTTCCTTCAGCTCCCGCCGCAGCCGCATGTAGGCGTCGAAGTCGCCGAGGTGGCAGGTCATCGACTGCTTGTAGCCGTCGAGCCCTTCCTCGTTGCGCTGCACCTGCTTGGAGATGCCGACCACCGAGCGGTCGGCCTGGAACTGCGCGAAGGACGTCTCCAGCAGCTCGCGCGAGCGGTGCCGCCCGAACTGCCCCACGAGGTTGACCGCCATGTTGTACGACGGCTTGAAGGACGACCGCAGCGGATACGTACGGGTGCCCGCGAGTCCGGCGACCGCGCCCGGGTCGAAACCGCGCTGCCAGAGCACCACGGCGTGGCCCTCGACGTCGATGCCCCGGCGGCCCGCGCGGCCGGTGAGCTGGGTGTACTCGCCGGGGGTGATGTCGGCGTGGGTCTCGCCGTTCCACTTGACGAGCTTTTCCAGCACCACGGAGCGGGCGGGCATGTTGATGCCGAGCGCCAGCGTCTCGGTGGCGAAGACCGCCTTGACCAGGCCCTTGACGAAGAGCTCCTCGACGACCTCCTTGAAGGTCGGGAGCATGCCCGCGTGGTGGGCGGCGATGCCGCGCTCCAGGCCCTCGAGCCATTCGAAGTAGCCCAGGACGTGCAGATCCTCGTCGGGGATGGCGCGGGTGCGCTCCTCCACGATGGCGCGCACCTGGGCGCGCTTGTCCTCGGTGTTCAGCCGCAGGCCCGCGTAGAGGCATTGCTGCACGGCGGCCTCGCAGCCCGCGCGGCTGAAGATGAAGGTGATGGCGGGCAGCAGTCCTTCGTTGTCCAGCCGGTCGATGACCTCGGCGCGGCTGGGCGTCCACACCCGGCTGCGGGCGCGCCGCTCCCGCTCGCGGTCGGCCTCGCGGCCGCGCTTGGCCCGCGGGTGGTAGCTGCGCTGGTTCTCCATCCGCGCGAGCCGTTCCAGATCGGCGTTGACCTCGCGGCGGCCCTTGCCGTCGGTGGCGCCGGCCTTCTCCTCGAAGAGGTCGTACATCCGGCGGCCGGCCAGCACGTGCTGCCACAGCGGGACCGGGCGGTGCTCGGAGACGATGACCTCGGTGTCGCCGCGGACGGTGTCGAGCCAGTCGCCGAACTCCTCGGCGTTGGAGACGGTCGCGGAGAGCGACACGAGGGTGACGGACTGCGGGAGGTGGATGATCACCTCTTCCCAGACGGCGCCGCGGAAGCGGTCGGAGAGGTAGTGCACCTCGTCCATCACCACATAGCCGAGGCCGTCGAGGGCGGCGGAGCCGGCGTACAGCATGTTCCGCAGGACCTCGGTGGTCATGACGATCACCGGCGCGTCGCCGTTGACGCTGTTGTCACCCGTCAGCAGGCCGACCTTCTCTGCGCCGTAGCGCTTGGCGAGGTCGCTGTACTTCTGGTTGGACAGGGCCTTGATGGGCGTGGTGTAGAAGCACTTGCGGCCCTCGGCGAGGGCGAGGTGGACGGCGAACTCGCCGACGATGGTCTTGCCCGAGCCGGTCGGAGCGGCGACGAGGACGCCGCTGCCCGCCTCCAGCGCCTGGCACGCCTCGACCTGGAAGGGGTCGAGGCCGAACTCGTACATCTCACGGAACTGGGCGAGGGCCGTTGCGTTCTCCGCTGCGCGGCGACGGCTGGCGGCGAAGCGCTCGGCGGGCGACATCTCATCGAGCGCCATCTCATCTGCGGACTTCTCATCGGTCATCTTGGCTCCGAGCCTACCCGCCACCACTGACACGGCACGTGATCTTTATTGCCGCTATACCCGTCGAGCGGCAGGATCAGGCCCGCCGCGCCGGCCGGATCAAGCCCGCCACGCCGGCCGGATCAGGCCCGCCGCGCCGCCCGGATCAGGCCCGCCGCGCCGCCCGGATCAGGCTCCCCATGGGGCACCGCGCACCCGCGCGGCAACCGGCTCAGACCAGCAGCCGTACGGCCTTCGGCACCGTCTCGGCGACCAGCGGCAGCGGCCCGATCCGCTCGCCGTCCGCGTAGCCGGTCACGCCCTGCGCCGGGTCGACATCCAGCCGGACGCGGGCCGCGCGGTGCACGGTGACGACCGGGTGGCTCGGGTGGGTGCCCCGGTAGACGCGGGGGAAGACCCGCAGCAGGGTGGTGCGGCTGCACGGGCCGACCACGCACACGTCGAAGAGCCCGTCGTCCATCACCGCGTCCGCGCAGATCCGCATGCCGCCGCCGTACGACGAGCCGTTGCCGACGGCTATGAGCGTGGCCTCGATCTGCCGTTCCGGCGCGTCGTCGAAGGTCACCCGGTACGGGATCGGCCGCAGCGCCGCCAGCTCCGCGAGCATGGCAAGGTCGTAGCGGAAGCGGCCCACGGGCCAGCGCATACGGTTGCCGCGGTCGTTGACCCGCGAGTCGAAGCCGGAGGCGAGGACGGTGCCGAACCAGCGCTCCCCGGTCCTGCCCAGGTCCAGCGCCCGGCTGCGGCCGTCCCGCAGCGCCTCGGCGATGCCCCTACCGGCCGCCGCGGCGTCCCGGACCGGCAGGCCGTTGACCCGCGCGAAGTCGTTGCCGGTGCCGACGGCGACCACGCCGAGCGGCGTGTCGGTCCCGGCGACCGCCTGGAGGGCCAGCGAGACCATGCCGTCACCGCCGACCGCGACCAGCGCCCCCGTACCGCTGTCGACGGCCTGCCGGGCGCGGGCCAGCGCGTCGGCCGCGTCCTCGCCCACGACGGTACGGACGCCGTAACCGGCTTCGCGGAGCGCGTGGGCGGCGGGCTGGGCGGCGCGGGCGCCCCGGCCGCGTCCGGCGACGGGATTGACGAAGAGGGTGATCTCGCTGGTCACGCGCGGACCCTACCGGACAGCCGCCCCCCACCAGTAGCGGTGGGGGGCGGCGGTGTCAGGGGCCGGCCGGGCGGTCGGGCGCTCAGGTCGCGTCGTCGTAGCCGTCGTCGACGCGCTCGCCGGTCCGGTCCTCGTACGGCTCGGCGGCGATCTGCTCCGGGACGTGGTCCAGGGTGGACGCCTCGTCCGGGTCGAGGGCGTAGTCCGGGTTCGCTTCGAGTCGGCGCTTGCGGCGGCTGTCGTTGAAGAAGCAGATGCCCATGGCGACGAAGTACAGGAAGACGATCGGCGCGGCCAGCAGGCACATGGTGAGCGGGTCGCCGGTGGGCGTGGCGACCGCGGCGAAGACGGTGATGCCGATCACCATGCCGCGCCACCAACCGAGCATGCGACGGCCGCTGACCATGCCGGTGAAGTTGAGCAGCACCAGCACCAGGGGCAGTTCGAAGGCGAGACCGAAGACGATCACCATGCGGACGACGAGGTCGAGGAAGTCGTCGAGGGCCAGCAGGTTGGTGGTGTCGTCCGGCACGAAGCCGATCATGATCCTGGCGGTCTGCGGCAGGATCGCGTAGGCCAGCCAGGCACCGGCGAAGAAGAGCGGGACGCCCGCGCCGACGAAGCCGAGGGTGTACCGCTTCTCGCTGCGGTGCAGACCGGGCGCGAGGAACGCCCAGAGCTGGTAGAGCCAGACCGGCGAGGCGCAGAGGATGCCCGCCATCAGCGAGACCTTCAGCGCGATGGAGAAACCGCCGAGCAGACCGTTGACGGTCATCTGGGCGCAGGGCTGGCCGTTCTTCTGGTGCGTCGCACC
Organism: Streptomyces sp. NPDC025721; assembly: GCF_055558595.1. NCBI lineage: Bacteria > Bacillati > Actinomycetota > Actinomycetes > Kitasatosporales > Streptomycetaceae > Streptomyces > Streptomyces sp. NPDC025721. Next base: position 361,390 of record NZ_JBVHMF010000003.1, read on the forward strand.
GTCCACACAGCCGACCGACTTGAGGATCGGGTGCTGGAAGAAGTGAATGATGTCCTTGTAGACGAACGCCGCCACGATCGTGACGGCCAGGATCGCCAGGACGGACTTGGCCAGCCTGTTGCGCAGCTCACGCAGGTGGTCCGCGAGGGGCATCCGCCCCTCGGGGTCCTTCTCCTGCTTGCGGGCAGTCTTGAGCACCCACGTCCTCGTCTCGTGCGGCAGCCGCCCGGCTCGCGGTCGGCTTCGTCCTTCAGCAGAGGGTCAGGTCAGGCCCGGGGCGTGCGGTCCGCCGGCTCGGAGACCGGACGGGCGCTCGTGGTGTCGCCGGGCGCGGCCTGGATGGTGCGGGGTGCGGCCTGCTCCTGGGGAGCCGGGGCGGCGGTGGACTCCGCGGTGCCGGAGTCGTCGTTCTTCATCGCCTTGGCCTCGCTCTTGAGGATGCGCGCCGACTTGCCGAGCGACCGGGCCATGTCGGGCAGCTTCTTCGCGCCGAAGAGCAGGACGACGACGAGAAGGATCAGGACGATCTCTAGGGGCTTGAGATTGCCGAGCATAAAATGTCTACCTTCTCACCGGTGGGCGGCGTGTTCCGTGACTGCGAGGGCGTGGCGCTCGCGCGTCCGCTTCCGCAGGTGCACGACGATTCGGGCAGGTGCCCGGCCGCCGCGCTGGCTGTGATCGTATCGTGCACCGGTGAACACCGGGGAATGCCCCGGAATCCGCCGGATTGCGACCCTCGCCGCGCTCGTGAGTACGGGCCGCCCGGTCAGCGTACCCCGCGTTCGCGGCCTCGCGGCAGGCTCAGCTTCTGGAGATCTGCCCGGCACGCTCGCTCAACGGGCGTGCGGCGCGCTGTAGACGGTCGCCCGCGGCGGCCAGCGCGTCGGTGGCCGCGGCCACCTGCCGGGCCAGTTCCTGGACGGCGGCGAAGACCCGGACCGCCAGCACCCCGAGCACCAGGAGTCCCGCGGTCGCCAGGCCGACGCAGAGATAGAGCCACCACATGGGCCGCGAGCCTACCGGTTCCGTTTCCGCGCCGACGCCACCGGTACCGGCCTGTTCCGTACCGGCGTGTTCCGTACCGCCCCCCGTGCGCACCGGCCCCGTCCGCGGCCGCCCGACGTGAACACCCGTCAGGGGGCGTGGAGCCGCATCGTGCGGACCCCGCCGACCGTGAGCAGTTCGACGATCCGCTCCCCCGCCGGTTTGCGGACGGCGGTGTCGCACTCGGGGCAGGTGAAGGAGTAGAAGGTCGTACGCGCCGAGCCGCCGATCGCCAGCAGCAGCGCTCCCGCGGACAGTTCGAAGCTGGTGCGGCAGTGCGGGCAGCCCGCGCGGAAGAGCACGGGCATGGTCATGGGCGCGCAGCCGGACGCCGTGGCCGTCATCGTGATGTCCTCTCACTCCCCGTAGGCGGCGAGCGCCAGCACGGCGGCGTCACGCGCGTCCCCCGCCAGTTCGGGGGGCGACACGATCCGGCCGTCCTTGCCGAGCCGCAGCGCGAGCCGCCGCAGCGACCCGGGGTCGGGGGTGCGCAAGATGATGCGCAGGCCGCCGTCGGGCTGCTCCTCGGCACTGTCGTGCGGATAGTATTCCGCGACCCAGCGCCCGCCGGGGCCCACTTCGATCACTACCTCGGGGTCGTCGCCCGCGGGCTGGACCAGGCCCTGCGACAGGTCGCGCGGCTGGAGCCGCGGCGGGTCGGACGGCTCGTCCAGCAGCCGGATCTCCTCGACCCGGTCCAGCCGGAAGGTGCGCCGGTCCTCCGAGAGGCGGCACCAGCCCTCGAAGTAGGTGTGGCCGACGGCGAACAGCCGGATCGGGTCGACCTCGCGCTCGGTCAGCGCGTCCCTGGCGGGCGAGTAGTAGCGCATCCACAGCCGCCGCCGCTCGGTGATCGCCCGGTCCACGGTGGCGAACACGCTGCCCTCGGACTCGAAGGTCACCGAGAGCTGCGCGCTGGCCCCGGCCGCCTCGCCCGCGGCGGCCTCCAGCTTCGCCCCGGCGCGCAGCAGCGCCTGCCGGTCGCTGTCCCGCAGGCCCGGCAGATTGGCCACCGCGCGGGCGGCCACCAGCAGCGCGGTGGCCTCGTCCGCGGCCAGCCGCAGCGGCTGCGCCACGTCGTCCGCGGTGCCGGGGTTGTGCCACCAGATCCGTTCGCCGTCGGTGTCGATGTCCAGCAGGTCGCCGCCGCGGAAGCTGGTGCCGCACAGCGGCAGCACATTGAGGTCGCCGATCAGCTCGGCCTCGGTCACCCCGAAGGCCCGTGCCACCTCGCTGACCCGTGCTCCGGGCCGCTCCCGCAGATACGTCACCAGGGACAGCATCCTGCGCGTCTGGTCGATCGCGTTGCTCACGCCGCCGTCCCCCGCCTGTTCTTCGCTTCCGTGCCCGCCCGGCGCAAGGCCGCGGCCGTCGTCCTGGTCCGCCGCCCGGCGGCCCCGCGTGCGTCGCTCACGTCGGCCACGTCAGCCCTTCGCCACGGCGCGCAGCCGGTCCAGTACGTCCGTGCGCAGCTCCTCGGGCGCCAGGACGAGTACGTCGGGGCCGAACTCGGCCAGCCAGGCGTCGAGTCCGTGCCCGTACGGGATCTCCAGCTCGTCCCAGTCGGCGTCCACCGGGGTGGTCGTCACGGCGCGGGAGCGCAGCGGGTAGCCGCTGTCGCGGCGCAGCCGGATGCGGGCGGTGGCGGTGGCGCCCTCGCCCGCCCAGCGGGCCACCGCCTCGCGGACGTCGACGTGCGCGGGCACCTCGGTGGTGAAGGCGCCGCGGGCGCGGACCTTGCCGCTGATCCGGGAGAGCCGGAAGACGCGGACGGCGCCGCGGTCGCGGTCCCAGCCCGCCACGTACCAGTGGCCGCGCCAGCACTCCAGCGCCCACGGCTCGATCTGCCGCGGCTCCGGCCGTGCGGCGTTGGCCTTGCGGTACTCGAAGGAGACGGCGCGCCGCTCGCGGGTGGCGAGCATCAGGGCCTCGAAGGCGGGTTCCGGCGTGGGGATGCGCGGTTCGAGGGCGCTGTGGGTGTCCTCGTACGGGACGCCCGCCGCGCGCAGCTTCTGGAGCGCGCCGCTGGCGGCCTCGGCGAATCTGGCCTGCTGCCAGACCTTGGCGGCCAGCGCGAGCGCGGCGGCCTCCTCGGGGTCGAGGGCGATGTCGGGCAGCCGGTTGCGGTCGCGCCGCGCCAGGTAGCCGAACTCGCCGTCGATGCTCTCCACCGTGTCGATGACCAGACCCAGCTCGCGCAGGTCGTCCTTGTCCCGTTCGAACATCCGGTTGAAGGAGTCGTCGGAGGTGACCTCGTGGTACGCCTCGATGGAGCTGCGCAGCTCGCGTTTGCTGACCGGCCGCCGGGTGTTCATCAGGCACAGTGCGAGATTCATCAACCGCTCAGCCTTGGCAATCGCCATCCCGCACCCTTCGTTCGGCTCTCGTCGCCGACCGTACCGCCCCGAGGTCCCGCGACAAAAGCCGAGGAGCCCCGGCCTGGCAGGCCGGGGCTCCTGTGACGGCTGTGCGGACGGGCCCGATCAGACGGCGACGAGGTCGCAGACGAAGATCAGGGTCTCGCCGGGCTTGATCGCGGCGCCGGCGCCGCGGTCGCCGTAGGCGAGGTGCGCGGGGATGATGAGCTGGCGGCGACCGCCGACCTTCATGCCCTGCACGCCCTGGTCCCAGCCGGCGATGACCTGTCCGACGCCGAGCTTGAACTGGAGCGCGGAGCCGCGGTTCCAGCTCGCGTCGAACTCCTCGCCGGAGGAGAAGGCCACGCCGACGTAGTGGACGGAGACCGTGTCCCCGGCCTTGGCGACCGGGCCGTCGCCCTCCCAGATGTCCTTGATCTCCAGGTCGGCCGGCGGCTCGCCGCCCGGGAAGTCGATCTCGGGCTTCTCGATGCTCACTTCAATGCTCCTTGTGCGTTGCGGGCAACCTGGACAGTCTTACAGAATCGCCAGGATGTCCAAGGAGAAGACCAGGGTGGCGTTGGCCGGGATGTTGCTGCCGCTGGGCGGCGTGGCGCCGTAGGCCAGGTCTCCGGGGGTCACCAGCATGACGCGGCTGCCCGCCTTCTTGCCGACCAGGCCCTCCTGCCAGCCCTTGATGAGCTGCGCGAGCGGGAAGGCGGCGAGCTGACCGGCGGTGTAGCTGGCGTCGAACTCCTTGCCGCCGTCCCACAGCACGCCCTTGTACTGGAGCAGCAGCGTGTCGGTGGCCTTCACCGCGGCGCCGTCGCCCTCCAGGATGTACTCGGAGACCAGTTTGGTCGGCGCCTTGACCTTGGGCACCGTGATGCTGGGCGCCTTGCCGTCGGTGTTGGTGCCGACCTTCGGCAGATTCGCGTCGTTCTGCGGGACGGCCTTGCCCTTGGCGGAGCTCTTGGCGTTGTAGGTCGCCAGCACGTCGATCACGAAGACCAGCGTGTCGGTGCCCTTGATGCCCGCCTGGGAGTTGCCCGAGGTGCCGTAGCCCAGGGCCGGCGGGATCGCCATCTCGACGCGGCTGTTGACCTTCTGGCCGACCAGGCCCTTGTCCCAGCCGGGGATGACCTTCCCCTGGCCGATGACGTTGGTGTACGGCGCGCGGCCGTAGGAGGTGTCGAAGACCTTGGCGGTGTCCCAGATCTGGCCGAGGTAGTTGGTCGTGACGTAGTCGCCCGCGACGATGGCGGCGCCGTCGCCCTGGATGACGGTCTTGACGGCCAGGTCGGTGGACGGGGTGCCGGTGCCCTTGGCGACGGTGGGCTTCTCGCCGAACTTGGTGCCGCCGGTGATGTCCGGTACGGGGCCCGCCACGATCTTCGTGCTGGGCGTGGCGGACGCGGACGGCGAGCCCGAGGTCGAGGGGGATTCGGATGCCGCCGGGTCGCTCTTGCTCTTGCTGTCGTCGCTGCCACAACCGGCGGCGGTGAGCATGAGCGCGGGCACGGCGAGCAGTACGGAGCGTCGGCGCACGGATGTCCTCGGTTCGGATCGGGTTCGGGAACGGCGGCTGGATGCCGTCCCACACCCTACGGCGTGCCACAGGCCCCGTACGAGTTCTGCACGGGGCCTGTGTGCTGTCTGTGACGCCGGGTCATGGCGTGCGCCGGTACGTCTAACCGACAGGTCGTACCGGGATGTCACGCCGCCGGTAGGACATATCGGCTCGCGTACCGGCCTACATACCGGCGATGAGCTTCTCCACCCGGTCGTCGACCGACCGGAAGGGGTCCTTGCACAGCACGGTGCGCTGCGCCTGGTCGTTGAGCTTCAGGTGCACCCAGTCGACGGTGAAGTCGCGGCGCTGTTCCTGCGCGCGGCGGATGAAGTCGCCGCGCAGCCGCGCCCTGGTGGTCTGCGGGGGCACCGACTTGGCCTCGAAGATCTTCAGGTCGGTGCAGATCCGCTTGGCCTGGCCCTTGCGTTCCAGCAGGTAGTACAGGCCGCGGCGGCGGTGGATGTCGTGGTAGGCGAGGTCGATCTGGGCGACCCGGGGGTGGGACATCGTGATGTTGTCCCGGTTCCGGTAGCGCTCGATGAGCTGGTACTTCATCACCCAGTCGATCTCGGTGCCGATCCGGGCGAGGTCGCCGCTGCCGATGGAGTCCAGGGTGCGGCCCCACAGCTCCAGGACCTGCTCGATGACACCGCTGCGGATGCCGCGGCGCTCGCAGAACTCGACGGCCTTGGAGTAGTACTCCTGCTGGATGTCCAGGGCGGACGCCTCGCGTCCCGAGGCGAGCCGGACCTTGCGGCGGCCGGTGATGTCGTGGCTGACCTCGCGGATGGCCCGGATCGGGTTCTCCAGGGTCAGGTCGCGCATCACGGTGCCCGCCTCGATCATCCGCAGGACGAGGTCGGTGGCGCCGACCTTGAGCAGCATCGTGGTCTCGGACATGTTGGAGTCGCCGACGATGACATGCAGGCGCCGGTAGCGCTCGGCGTCGGCGTGCGGCTCGTCGCGGGTGTTGATGATCGGACGGGAGCGGGTGGTGGCGGAGCTGACACCCTCCCAGATGTGCTCGGCCCGCTGGCTCACGCAGAAAACGGCGCCCCGCGGGGTCTGGAGCACCTTCCCCGCGCCGCACAGAAGCTGCCGGGTGACGAGGAACGGAATGAGGATGTCGGCGAGCCGGGAGAATTCCCCGTGCCTGGCGACCAGGTAATTCTCGTGACATCCGTAGGAGTTGCCGGCCGAGTCGGTGTTGTTCTTGAAGAGGTACACATCGCCTGCGATGCCCTCTTCGTGAAGGCGCCGTTCGGCGTCCACGAGAAGGCCCTCAAGGATGCGTTCGCCGGCCTTGTCGTGCGTGACGAGTTCGGTGACGTTGTCGCACTCGGGAGTGGCGTACTCCGGGTGCGAACCGACGTCGAGATAGAGGCGGGCACCGTTGCGGAGGAAAACATTGCTGCTCCGGCCCCATGACACGACACGGCGGAAGAGGTACCGCGCCACCTCGTCAGGGGACAGACGCCGCTGTCCCCTGAACGTGCATGTGACGCCGTACTCGTTCTCCAGCCCGAAAATGCGGCGGTCCATGTCTGAACATTACGCCTGATGCGTGGTGCTGAAACGAGGTTCGACCGCTCCGTTTCGATCTTTTTCGGAGGGGCTCCGGAGGTTTGGCGGCGTCAGGATTCGGCCGGTGCACAGCAGGACGAGCATCGCGACCGCGCCGCCCGCGCCCGCGACCCCGAATCCGGCGGCCGTTCCGCCGTGTTGGGCGGCGACTCCGGCGGCGGCCGTGCCGAGCGCCGCGCCGACCCCGGCGGAGGTCACCACCCAGGAGAACGCCTCGGTGACGGTGCCGGCCGGGGCGTGTCGGTCGACCACGAGGAAGCCGCAGGCCAGCGCCGGTGCGAGGAAGAGTCCGGCGAGCGCGGCCAGCGGCAGCATCCAGGGCAGGCCCGGCACCAGCGCCAGCGGCGGGTAGCAGAGGGCGAGGCCGACCGAGAGCAGCCGCAGGCGGCGCTCGGGCACGCCGGACCAGACGCGGGCGCCGTAGGTGAGGCCGCCGACGAGGGCGCCCGCGCCGTTGGCGGCCAGGACGTACGCGGCGACCGGGCCGCCGCCGTGCGCGTCGCCGTAGGCCACGGCGGCCAGCGAGACGGCGCCGAGGGCGATGCCGACGAAGAAGAAGGCGCCGAGCAGGACGGCGAGGCCCGGTGAGCGCAGCGCGCCGAGCCAGTGGGCCTCGTGCGGGACGGCCCGCCACTGCCGGGAGGGGCGGGAGGTCACCACGACGAGGGTGCCCGCGACGCCGAGCGCGCCGGTGACGATCAGGGCGACGGCCTGCGAGGCGGCCGAGACGATGACGGTCACCAGCAGCGGCCCGAGGGTGAACAGCACCTCCTGCGCGGCGGCGTCCAGCGCGTACGCCTTCTGCACCCGCTCCTCGTCGCCCAGCACGGAGGCCCACAGGGCCCGCAGGCCGCCCTCCAGCGGCGGTGTGGCGACCCCGGCCAGGACGACGGCGGCGACGGCCAGCGGCAGCGGGTCGGGGCCGACGGCCGCGAGCAGTCCGAAGCCCGCCGCGGCCAGCAGCGCGGCGGCGGTCATCACCCGCGGCTGGCCGCGCCGGTCGACGGCCCGGCCGAGCAGCGGCTGCCCGATGGCGACGGCGGCGCCGTAGATCGCGGACAGGGTGCCCGCGAGGCCGTATCCGGCGCCCTCGGAGCGCGCGAAGAGCACGATGGCGAGCGCCGCCATGGCGTTGGGCAGCCGTCCGAGGAGGGTCCCGCCGAGCAGCCGTGCGGCGTGCCGTGTACGCAGCAGGTCCCCGTATCCCGCGGTCTGCCCAGCCATCCCGGCTCCTCTCCCCCGGCGGTCCCCGGTGCCTCGCCGCCGTGACCGGCGGGTCACGGGCCGCGACCCGCACCGCGACCCGAAGGCCGCGACCGCTCACGTGTTACGTATAACGTCTACGGTCATACGTACCATGTCGGCAGTCGGCGGGTCCACCCGCAGGAGCGAACGGGAAGGGTGCGGAAGGTTGACGGGGAGTACGCGGCCGACCTCTCGTGACGTCGCGCGGGCGGCCGGAGTGTCGCAGGCGACGGTCTCGCTCGTGCTCGGCGGGAAGTGGCACGGCCGGGTGTCGGAGCGGACGGCGCACGCCGTGCGGGACGCGGCGGGGCGGCTCGGCTACCGGCCGAATCTCGCCGCCCGCAATCTGCGGCTCGGCCGCACCCGGACGGCCCTGATGGTGGTGCCCGCGCTCACCAACGAGTACTTCGCCCGCGTCTACACGGGGGCGGCGCTGGTCGCCGCCGAGCACGGCTTCGGCGTGGTGCTCTACCCGTCACCCGACGGCGTCGGACCGGCCCGCGACCCCTTCGGCTCCGCCCGGGCGGCCATCGACGGGGTCATCGCCTCCTCGATGGCCGCGGACGCCCTGACCGGCATCGGCGGCGGTGAACTGCCGCTGGTGATGCTGGACAGCGGTCCGGCGGCGCCGGGCGGTCCCCCCACGGTCGACCTGGCGGTCGGCGACGGATTCCGGCAGGTGGTGCGCCACCTCGTCGCGCTCGGGCACCGGCGGATCGCCCATGTCGCGGCCGACATCGACAGTTGGACGTTCCACGAGCGCACGCGGACGGTCGCGGCCGAGCTGGCCGCGGTTCCCGGAGCGGAACTCACCTCCGAGCGCTGCTCCCTGGACGTGGACTCCGGTCGCTCCGCCGCCCTGCGCGCTCTGCGCGGGCCGGGCCCCCGGCCCACCGCCCTGCTGTGCGACGACGACATCCTGGCCGCGGGGGCGTGCAAGGCCGCCAGGAGCCTGGGGCTCCGGGTGCCCGCGGACCTGTCCGTCACCGGCTTCGACGATCTGGCGTTGGCCACCGCGCTCGATCCCGAGCTGACCAGCGTGCGGCTGCCCGCCGAGGCGGTCGGGGACCGCGGTATGACCGCGCTGCTCAGCCTTCTCGACGGGGGCTCCGTCGGGCCGGTGGAACTCCCCGTCGAACTCGTCGTCCGCGGCTCCTCGGCCCCGCCGCCGGCCTGACCCCTCGCCAGGTCACCGCCCGCCCCCCGCGGGGGGGGCGGGCGGCGCCCGTGCGGGGCGCTACTCCTCCTCGTCCGAGGGGTCGTCCGTGGTGGCCGTCGAGGCGGACTCGGTCTCCAGCAGGCGGGAGAGCTGGCGGCCGAGGATGCGCTTGAACTTGCGCTGCTGGGGGCGGGTGCGGTCGAGGACGGCGACCTCCAACTGCTCGGCGGTGAGCTGGCGGTCGCTGCCGTTGTTGTCGCGGCCGAGGGATTCGACGGCCAGCGCCAGCGCCTCGGCGAGCGTCATGCCGTCGCGGTGCCGCTGGTCGAGGTAGCTGCCGATCTGGTCGGAGTTGCCGCCGACCGCGACCGCGCCGTGCTCGTCGACGATCGACCCGTCGTGCGGCAGCCGGTAGATCTGGTCGTCCTCGGGCGCCGAGCCGACCTCCGCGACGATCAGCTCGACCTCGTAGGGCTTCTCCCCCACGCTGGAGAAGATGGTGCCCAGGGTCTGCGCGTAGACGTTGGCCAGCCCACGGGCCGTCACGTCCTCGCGGTCGTAGGTGTATCCGCGCAGATCGGCGTAGCGCACGCCGCCGATCCGCAGATTCTCGAACTCGTTGTACTTGCCGACCGCCGCGAAGGCGATCCGGTCGTAGATCTCGCTGACCTTGTGGAGTGCGCGGGACGGGTTCTCGGCGACGAAGACGATGCCGTCGGTGTACTGGAGCACGACGACGCTGCGGCCACGCGCGATGCCCTTGCGGGCGTACTCGGCGCGGTCGGCCATGGCCTGCTGAGGTGAAACGTAAAAGGGCGTGGACACCGGCTAACCGTGCCTTTCTGCTGTCGGCTCTGAGGGATGCGTCGCTTGACCGGTTCTCAACTGACCGGCTCTCAGAGCACTTCGGCCCGCGGGCCGTCGGGGTGCTCCAGACGTCCGTCCAGCACGGCGCGGGCGATCTCGGAGACCTCGGCCTCGCTGAGCCTGCGGAAGCCCTCTTCGGTGATCACCGCGACGATCGGGTAGATCCGCCGGGTGATGTCGGGGCCGCCGGTGGCCGAGTCGTCGTCCGCGGCGTCGTAGAGCGCCTGGATGACGGCGGTGGCCAACTGACGCTCGGTGAGGTCGCTGCGGTAGAGCTTCTTCAGCGAGCTGCGGGCGTAGACCGAGCCGGAGCCGGTCGCGGTGAAGCCCACGTCCTCGCTGCGGCCGCCGGTCACGTCGTACGAGAAGATGCGGCCCTTCTCGCGCTCGGTGTCGTATCCGGCGAAGAGCGGGACGACGGCCAGCCCTTGGAGCGCCATGCCGAGGTTGCCGCGGATCATGGTGGACAGCCGGTTGGCCTTGCCCTCCAGGGACAGCGTCGCCCCTTCGATCTTCTCGTAGTGCTCCAGCTCCAGTTGGAAGAGCTTGACCATCTCCACCGCGAGGCCCGCGGTGCCCGCGATGCCGACCGCCGAGAACTCGTCGGCGGGGAAGACCTTCTCGATGTCGCGCTGGGCGATGACATTGCCCATCGTGGCCCGCCGGTCACCGGCGAGGATGACCCCGCCGCTGAAGGTGGCGGCCACGATGGTGGTGCCGTGCGGGAGTTCGACGGCGCCCTTGACCGGCGGGAGCGACCGGTTGCCCGGCAGCAGCTCCGGCGAGTGGTCGCCCAGGAAGTCCAGGAAGGAGGAGGATCCCGGCGTCAGGAACGCCGCCGGGAGCCGTCCGGTGCCATACGTGCCGGCTGCCACCTACTCGCCGCCCTTCTGCACGAAGGAACGCACGAAGTCCTCGGCGTTCTCCTCGAGTACGTCGTCGATCTCGTCCAGCACCGAGTCCACGTCGTCGGAGAGCTTCTCCTGGCGCTCCTTGAGGTCGTCGGCCGCCTGGGCGTCCTGCTGGACCTCCTCGACCTCCTCCGTGGAACGCGTCGCCTTCTGCTGTCCGCCGTCGGTGTCCTTGGTAGCCATGTCCCTCACCCCGCTATTCCGTGCGCTCGGTTGACTGCCTACAAGATCAGACCCTACAAGCAGGGCCCGACATCAGCGCTCGATTACGTCAACGTACGAGTGCCACTGGGTTGTTTCCCGGTTCTGGACCGTTTCAGCCGCGGATCAGCCGCCGGAAAGGATCCGTACCAGGTCCTCCGCCGTGCGACAGCGGTCCAGCAGCTCCTTCACGTGCTTGCGGGTGCCCCGCAGCGGCTCCAGTGTGGGAACCCGCTGGAGCGAGTCCCGGCCGGGCAGATCGAAGATCACCGAGTCCCAGGAGGCGGCGGCGACGTCGTCCGCGTACTGTTCGAGACAGCGCCCGCGGAAGTACGCCCTGGTGTCCTCGGGCGGCTTGGTGGCGGCCCTGACGACATCGGGCTCGTCCAGCAGCCGCCGCATGCGGCCGCGCTCCACCAGCCGGTTGTAGAGGCCCTTGTCGGGGCGTACGTCGGCGTACTGGAGGTCGACCAGGTGCAGCCTGGCGGCGTCCCAGCCCAGGTTGTCGCGGCGCCGGTAGCCCTCCAGCAGCTCGCGCTTGGCGATCCAGTCCAGCTCGCCCGACAGGCTCATCGGGTCGTTCTCCAGCCGGTTGAGCACGTCCTCCCAGCGGGCCAGCACATCGCGGGTCTGCGGGTCCGCGTCGACGCCGTAGCGCTCCTCGACGTATTTGCGGGCCAGCTCGAAATACTCCATCTGGAGCTGTACCGCGGTCAGCGTCCGGCCGTTACGCAGCGTGACGAGCTGTCGCAGTGCGGGGTCGTGGGAGACCTCGTGCAGGGTGCGGACCGGCTGGTCGACGGCCAGGTCCACCTTGATGAAGGAGTCCTCGATCATGGAGAGCACCAGCGCGGTGGTGCCCAGCTTGAGGTAGGTCGAGATCTCGGAGAGGTTCGCGTCGCCGATGATCACATGGAGCCTGCGGTACTTCTCGGCGTCGGAGTGCGGTTCGTCGCGGGTGTTGATGATCGGGCGCTTGAGGGTGGTCTCCAGGCCCACCTCGACCTCGAAGTAGTCGGCGCGCTGGCTGATCTGGAAGCCGTCCTCACGGCCGTCCTGGCCGATGCCGACCCGGCCCGCGCCGGTCACGACCTGGCGGGAGACGAAGAAGGGCGTCAGGTGCCGCACGATGTCCGAGAACGGGGTCTCCCGCTTCATCAGGTAGTTCTCGTGCGTGCCGTAGGACGCGCCCTTGTTGTCGGTGTTGTTCTTGTAGAGGTGGATCGGCTGCGCGCCGGGGAGCTGCGCCGCCCGCAGCGCCGCCTCGGCCATGATGCGCTCGCCCGCCTTGTCCCACAGCACCGCGTCCCGCGGATTGGTGATCTCGGGCGAGGAGTACTCGGGGTGCGCGTGGTCGACGTACAGCCGCGCGCCATTGGTGAGGATCACATTGGCCAGGCCGATGTCCTCGTCGGTGAGCTGCGTGGAGTCGGCCGAGTCCCGGGCGAGGTCGAAGCCCCGGGCGTCCCGCAGCGGGTTCTCCTCCTCGAAATCCCAGCGGGCCCGCCTGGCCCGGTGCATCGCCGCCGCGTAGGCGTTGACGATCTGGGACGAGGTGAGCATGGCATTGGCGTTGGGGTGGCCGGGGACCGAGATGCCGTACTCCGTCTCGATGCCCATTACTCGCCGTACGGTCATGCGGCCCTCCTTGCCCGGCTCCGGCCCGTGCTGAGCCGGAAACACACCGGCTGCGGGTACCCGCTGTGGGGACCCGCAGCCGGAGGGTAGTGCTTACAGATACTGTCCCGTGTTCGCCACGGTGTCGATGGAGCGTCCGGTGTCCGCGCCCTGCTTTCCGGTCACCAGGGTGCGGATGAAGACGATCCGCTCGCCCTTCTTGCCGGAGATACGGGCCCAGTCGTCGGGGTTGGTGGTATTGGGCAGGTCCTCGTTCTCCTTGAACTCGTCCACACAGGCGGCGAGCAGGTGGGAGACGCGCAGGCCGCGCTGGTCGTGGTCGAGGAAGTCCTTGATCGCCATCTTCTTGGCCCGGTCGACGATGTTCTGGATCATCGCTCCGGAGTTGAAGTCCTTGAAGTAGAGGACTTCCTTGTCCCCGTTGGCGTAGGTGACCTCCAGGAAGCGGTTCTCCTCCGTCTCGGAGTACATCCGCTCGACCACCGACTGGATCATGGCGTCCACGGTGCCCGCCTTGGATCCGCCGTGCTCCGAGAGGTCCTCGGTGTGCAGCGGCAGGGTGTCGACCAGGTACTTCGAGAAGATGTCCTTGGCCGCTTCGGCGTCGGGACGCTCGATCTTGATCTTCACGTCCAGGCGGCCGGGCCGCAGGATCGCGGGGTCGATCATGTCCTCACGGTTGGACGCGCCGATGACGATGACGTTCTCCAGGCCCTCCACACCGTCGATCTCGGCGAGGAGCTGCGGGACGATGGTGTTCTCCACGTCCGAGCTGACACCGGATCCGCGGGTGCGGAAGAGGGATTCCATCTCGTCGAAGAAGACGATGACGGGGGTGCCCTCGCTCGCCTTCTCCCGCGCACGCTGGAAGACCAGGCGGATCTGCCGCTCGGTCTCGCCGACGTACTTGTTCAGCAGCTCGGGACCCTTGATGTTGAGGAAGTAGCTCTTGCCCTGCGGCTGCCCGGTGACCTCGGCGACCTTCTTCGCCAGCGAGTTGGCGACCGCCTTCGCGATGAGGGTCTTTCCGCAGCCGGGAGGGCCGTAGAGCAGCACGCCCTTGGGCGGGCGCAGTTCGTACTCCTTGAAGAGTTCGGCGTGCAGATAGGGCAGCTCCACCGCGTCGCGGATCTGCTCGATCTGGCCGCCGAGTCCGCCGATCTGGCGGTAGTCGATGTCGGGCACCTCTTCGAGGACGAGCTCTTCGACCTCGCTCTTGGGGACCCGTTCGTAGACATAGCCGGAGCGCGGTTCCAGCAGCAGGGCGTCGCCGGTCCGCAGGGCGCCGTCGAGGAGAGGTTCGGCGAGCCGTACCACCCGCTCCTCGTCGGTGTGTCCGATCACCAGGGCGCGCTCGCCGTCCTCCAGGACCTCCTTGAGGGTGACGATGTCGCCGACGCGCTCGAACTCCATCGCCTCGACCACATTGAGCGCTTCGTTGAGCATCAGCTCCTGTCCGCGCCTGAGGTCTTCGAGGTCGACGGCCGGGCTGACGTTCACCCGGAGCTTGCGCCCGCCGGTGAAGATGTCGGCCGTGCCGTCGTCATTCGCCTGAAGGAATACGCCGAAGCCGGCAGGTGGCTGCGCGAGCCGGTCGACTTCCTCCTTGAGGGCCACGATCTGGTCGCGGGCCTCCCGGAGGGTGTTCGCCAGCCGTTCGTTCTGCGCGGACACACCTGCCAGGTTGGTCTGCAGCTCGACGATCCGCTCCTCGAGAATCCTCGTGTGCCGCGGAGAATCGGCGAGCTTGCGTCGCAGGACGGCGATCTCCTGCTCAAGAAAGGCGACCTGGCTCATGGGGTCTTCCGAACCACGAGCGGGTCGGCCGCCACGGTTGTAGTCGTCGTCGTGGGCCGCCACGGTCCTCACCTCCTCCAAGGGGAGCTGGACGTTTCCAGACCCTACCTGGGCCGGTAGGGGTGTAAACCCCTAGATCAAAAAGACGATCGCGGTGTGTCCGATCTTCACCCTTGCGTACGTCCCTCCGCCAGTGAGATACCCACCGAGACCCGCCGATCACCATCGGAAAGCCGCCGGTTGTATCGTCGATCCGGTCAACACCCTGCGAAGGCTGTTGCTTCCTGATGGTGTTGCTGATGAGTTTCCGATGCTTCCTGAACGACGAACGGCAGGCGAGGGTTTCCGTGGGCAACGAGACGGCCGAAGCACTCGAGGTCTGGATCGACCAGGACCTCTGCACCGGTGACGGGATCTGCGTGCAGTACGCGCCCGAGATTTTCGAGCTGGACATCGACGGGCTGGCCTATGTGAAGGGTCCGGCTCCGGAGGGTGAGGAAGCCGAGCTGCTCCAGACACCTGGTGCCACCGTACCCGTACCGCTGCCGCTGTTGCGGGATGTGGTGGACTCGGCCAAGGAGTGCCCGGGCGACTGCATTCACGTGCGGCGCGCGGCGGACCGGGTCGAGGTGTACGGCCCGGACGCCGACTGAGCCGGACGGGCGGCCGGCGGCGGGCGCCGGGCCCGTGCGGCCGGACGGCCGCCCGCGGTCAGATGCTGTTGTTCGCCGGGCCGGGCAGCGCCACGTAGCGGCCGTCGCGCCACTCCCAGGAGTAGTCCCGCTTCAGGTCGGGGCAGCAGCGCGGCGTGGTGTCGCTCGAATAGCCGAGCACGGTGGCCCGTACGGTGCGGCCCTGGAGCCGGAAACCGGTGACGGACCGCTTGTCGGCGGGCCTGACCAGGGTCTCGGCGATCGTCGGACGCCCGCCCGCGGTGGCGGGCGCGGCGAGGACGAAGACGCCGCTGGGCGGGGTGCCGGTGTCGGCCCGGCAGCGCACCACGACGACCGTCTCGGGCCGCCCGTCGCCGTCCAGGTCGCCGGACACGTGGTTCAGGACCTCCACCGGGGCGCCCGCGCAGTCCAGCGGGTACGTGACCGCCTGGGGGTCCGGCGCGGCCACCGGGGTGGCGGGCGCCTTGGCGTCGCCCGATGAGGCGTCCGCGGGCTGTACGAGGGCCCCCGCGGCCACGATGGCACCGAGCGCGGCGGCCGTGGTGATCCAGTGCACCGTGCGGGTGCGGGTGTGCGGGAGGGCCGGGCCTGCGGACGGCTGCACTCGCCTGTCTCCTGGGGTCGAACGGCGGGGGTGGCCAGCATGGTGCCATACGTCACACCAGGGGGGAACGGCGGGGCGGCAGTTGCCCGTGGTACCGCGCGTGCGGTTCGGGGAAAGGGGCACGGACCCGGAGAATCGGACCGCGAAAAAGCCGCCGCCGGTGCCCATCGGAGGGCAAACCGGCGGCGGCCGGATGAAGTTGGCCGAAACGGCGCTGTTGACCGGGTGGCGCTACGAGGCGGCGTCGGCCGGGGCGGAGCCGCCGCTCGCGCTGCCGGGTCCGGTGTAGTCCTCGCCGTAGGCGCCCTTGGCGGGCCTGCGGCGGCGCAGCGGGGGCTCCACGCCGTCCGCGAGGCGGCGGGCGGTGAGCAGGAAGCCGGTGTGTCCGATCATCCGGTGGTCGGGGCGGACGGCCAGTCCCTCGACGTGCCAGGTGCGGACCATGGTCTCCCAGGCCGCGGGCTCGTTGAAGGTGCCGTGCTCGCGGATGGCCTCCACGGTACGGGCGAGCTGCGTGGTGGTGGCCACGTACGCGCACAGGATGCCGCCGGGGACCAGGGCCTTGGCGACCGGCTCCAGGCACTCCCAGGGCGCCAGCATGTCCAGGATGACCCGGTCCACGTCGGTGTCCGAGAGGTGGTCCTGGAGGTCGCCGACGGTGAGCTGCCAGGCGGGGTGCGGGCCGCCGAAGTAGCGCTCCACGTTCTGGGTGGCGATCTCGGCGAAGTCGGCGCGGCGCTCGTAACTGTGCAGCATGCCGTGGTCGCCGATCGCCCGCAGCAGGAAGCTGCTCAGCGAGCCGGAGCCCACGCCCGCCTCGACGACCCGGGCGCCGGCGAAGATGTCGGCCATCGCCAGGATCTGCCCCGCGTCCTTGGGGTAGACCACGGCGGCGCCGCGGGGCATGGACAGGACGTAGTCGGGGAGCAGGGGGCGCAGCGCGAGGTAGGCGACGTTTCCCGTGGTTCGGACAACACTGCCCTCGGGAGCACCGATCAGCTCGTCGTGCGGGAAAGCGCCCTTGTGGGTGTGGAACTGCTTTCCGGCTTCGAGCGTGAAGGTGTAGTGGCGTCCCTTGGGGTCGGTGAGCTGGACCTGGTCCCCGACTTTGAAGGGCCCGCGTCGGCGGGCGGCACCGGTCGGTTCGGACATAAGACCACCCTACCGGCTGTTTTACGGCCGCCTGTTCACGCGGCTTCCGGCCGCCCGTTCACCAGGGCCGCCGACGTGGCCCGATCACGCGTCGGCCTGTTCACGCGTCGGGCCGGGACATCGCCGAGAGGAAGGCGCGTTCGACGTCCACGGTGGACAGGACGCCGTAGATCTCGCCGGTGGGCTCGACCACCAGGTACTCCGTGGAGGGGGCGGCCCGCAGGGCGTCGAGCAGCTCCTCGCCCGACAGCTCGGCCGAGACGCGCATGCCGGGGGTGAGGTCCTGGGCGAGGCCGCTGACGGCGACCCAGGGGCGGCGGTGCTCGGGGATGTTGACGATCGCGGACTCGCGGACCAGCGCGGTCGCGGCTCCCGCGCCGTCCACGACGACCAGGGCGCGCGCTCCCGCCTCGTTGGCCCGGCGCAGCGCCTCGGACAGCGGGGTGTCGGAGGCGACGGGCACGGCCCTGCGGGTGAGGGTGCGGGCGCGCAGTCCCGGCAGCCGCTCGCGCAGCCTGGCCATGCGCAGGCTGTTGCCCGCGCCGGTCCAGATGATGGCGGCCAGGATCGCGGCGAGCAGGGCGTCGGTGAGCGAGTCCGCGCCGCTGCCGTCGCCGTTGTTGCGCAGGCCGCCCGCGTACGACAGCAGGGGCAGGCCGATCAGTACGGCGATGGCCAGGCCCCGGCCGACCCAGGCGGCGGCGACGGTGCCGGTCATCGGCTTGCCGCTGATCTTCCAGACCACGGCGCGCAGCATCCGGCCGCCGTCCAGCGGCAGGCCGGGCAGGAAGTTGAAGATGGCCACGATCAGATTGCTGACCATGAGTCCGGCGAGCAGCACTCCGGGGACGGTGCCGGACTCCACGAACTGCATGCCGCCGAAGAAGACCCCGGCCAGGACCAGCGAGAGCAGCGGGCCGACGAAGGCGAGCACGAATTCGCGGCCCGGTGTCTCCGACTCCTTCTCGATCTCGGAGACGCCGCCGAAGAACTGGAGCTGGATCCGCCGTACGGGGAGCCGGAAGCGGAGCGCGGCGACGGTGTGGGCCAGTTCGTGGATGAGCACGGAGGCGTAGAAGGCGACCGCGAAGAAGAGCGAGACCAGGTAGCGGATGCGGCCCAGCTCGGGCAGCACGGTTTCCAGCTGGCCGCCGAAGACCCAGGTGATCAGGGCGGCGACCAGGAACCAGCTCGGGGCGACGTAGATCGGGACACCGTAGAAGCGGCCCATGAGGATGCCGCCTCCGGGCTCGCGCGGCGGCTTGTCGCTGCCGCCGTCCCGGCCCGGGATGTTGGTGTTCTTGGACGGCGGCCGGCCGCTCTCGCTCACTGGTTCCCCTCGTTCGGATACGGACCCTGAGTCGATCATGCGGGACGACGGGCTCCGCAGCCATGCTATTGCCCCGCTGTTCCGGGCGGGACACCCGCACTGTCGGTGGCAGGCCGTAGGGTCGTCTGCCATGGGCACCAGCACCGAGAGCATCCCGCCGCGACCTCCGTCGTCGCTGTCCCCGTCGCGCGCGGCGGACTTCATGCGCTGCCCGCTGCTGTACCGGCTGCGGGTGATCGACCGGCTGCCCGAGCAGCCGAGCGAGGCCGCCACCCGGGGCACCGTGGTGCACGCCGTGCTCGAACGGCTCTTCGACGCCCCTGCCGCCGAGCGTACGGCCGAGCGGGCCCGGGCGATGGTGCCGGGCGAGTGGCGGAAGCTGCTGGCGGCCCGCCCCGAGCTGGCGTCGCTGTTCCGGGCGGCGGACGACGCGGTGGACGCGGGGGCGCTGGCGCAGTGGCTGGAGAGCGCCGAGCGGCTGGTGGACCGCTGGTTCACCCTGGAGGACCCGACGCGTCTGGAGCCCGCCGAGCGCGAGCTGTACGTGGAGACGGTGCTGGAGTCCGGGCTGACGCTGCGCGGATACGTGGACCGGCTGGACGTGGCACCGGCCAGCGGCGACCTGCGGGTGGTGGATTACAAGACGGGCAAGGCGCCGCGCCCGGAGTACGCGGACGAGCCGCTGTTCCAGATGAAGTTCTACGCGCTGGTGCTGTGGCGGCTGCGCGGTGTGGTGCCGCGCCGCCTCCAGCTCGTCTACCTGGGCAGCGGGGACGTGCTGACGTACGACCCGACCGAGGGCGATCTGCGGGCCACCGAGCGCAAGTTGCAGGCCCTGTGGGAGGCGATCAGGGAGGCGACGGCCAGCGGGGACTGGCGCCCGCGCCGTACGCCGCTGTGCGGCTGGTGCGACCACCAGGCGTTCTGTCCCGAGTTCGGGGGGACTCCCCCGCCCTATCCCCTGGCGGAAATAGCGGGTGCGCTGCCTCTCGTGGGCGAGAATGGCCCGATCTAGCGAAGGCGAAGGAGAACCCGTGGCTATTCGCGTCCTGCTGGTGGACGATCAGCCCCTGTTGCGTACCGGTTTCCGGATGATCCTGGAGGCCGAGGGCGATCTCGTCGTGGTCGGCGAGGCCGGGGACGGCCAGCAGGCCCTTGACCAGGTGCGGGCGTTGCAGCCCGATGTGGTCCTGATGGACATCCGGATGCCCCGGATGGACGGGGTGGAGGCGACCCGGCAGATCACCGGGCCCGACCGGTCGGGCCCGGCCAAGGTGCTGGTGCTGACCACCTTCGACCTCGACGAGTACGTGGTGGAGGCGCTGCGGGCGGGGGCCAGCGGTTTTCTGCTCAAGGACGCGCCCGCCGCCGAGCTGGTGCAGGCGATCCGGGTGGTCGCGGCCGGTGAGGCGATGCTCGCGCCGAGCATCACGCGGCGGCTGCTGGACAAGTACGCGGGCCGGCTGCCGTCCGGTGAGGACGCGGTGCCGCAGCCGCTGCACTCGCTGACCGAGCGCGAGGTCGAGGTGCTGAAGCTGGTGGCCCGGGGGTTGTCGAACGCGGAGATCGCCGCCGAGCTGTTCGTCAGCGAGACGACCGTCAAGACCCATGTCGGCCATGTGCTGACCAAGCTGGCGCTGCGCGACCGCGTCCAGGCGGCGGTCTACGCGTACGAGAGCGGGCTGGTGCGCCCCGGCGCGGGCTGACGTCCCCCGCGGGCGTACGACACGCGCGAAGCGGCCGGCCGCGGTCCCTGAGGTTCGGGACCGCGGCCGGCCGCTTTCGTCGTCGCGCCGTCACCGGACGGCCGGTCTCCGGGTCAGCCGGAGACGCCGCGGCCCAGCTCCCAGAACTGCGTGGTGGTCGAGGAGTTGAGCGCCCACTCGACACCGGTGATGTCGGGGCGCGACGCGATGTACTGCTTGCCCTGCCACAGCGGCAGCATCGGCACGTCCTGCGCGATGAGGTTCTGCGCGGTCGCGAAGTCGGCGCTGGCGGTGCTGCGTTCGGCCTGCTTGCGGGTGGCGGGCAGGATCTGGTCCTGGATCTGCTTGTTCTTGTACGGCAGGTTCAGGAAGTTGTCCTTGTCGAAGAACGGCGCGATGTAGTTGTCGGGGTCCGGGAAGTCCGGGAGCCAACTGATCGCGAAGATCTGGTAGGCGCGGGAGGACGCCTTGGACAGGAAGGCGTTCCACTGCTCGCTCTTGGCCGTGACGGTGAACAGGCCGCTGGCGTTGAGCTGCCGGGCGATCTCCTCGGCCTCCGGCTGGTTCATCGTGCCGCCGGTGTCACGGCGGTAGTTGATGGTCAGCTCGACCTTGTCGTCGATGCCCGCGTGGTGCAGCAGCGACTTGGCGTTGCTGACGCTCGGCACCTGGTACTTGTTGAAGAACGAGTTGATGTGACCGGTGATGCCCTGCGGCACGACCGAGTACAGCGGCTCGGCGGTGCGCTTGTAGACGTCACGGGTGATCGCCTGGCGGTCCAGGACCCATGCCATGGCCTGCCGGACCGCGACATCCTTGAGGTTCGGCGAGTCGGTGTTGAGGAACAGGTAGCGCGCCTCGCCGCCGGGGGCCTCGGTCAGCTTCACGTTCGGGTCGGTGCTCTGGAGCAGGTTGTTGATCTGGTCCGGGTTCAGCGTGCGCGACATCACGTCGATGCTGCCGGCCTTGAGCGCCGCCTCCATCTTCTTGGAGTCGGCGAACAGCTTCAGGTCGACCTTGCTGTTGTTGAGCTTGAGGATGCCGCCGTAGTGCGAGTTCTTGGAGAACACGCCCTGCTTGGCCTGGACGAAGGAGTCCAGCGTGTACGGTCCCGAGCCGACCAGCTTGAAGCCGGTGTACGGCTTGTCCATCTCGTAGACCCGGCTGTCGACGATCGCGGCGGCCGGGGTGGCGAGCTTGGCCGGGAAGGTGGCGTCGGCGGCCTTCAGGTGGAAGATCACGGTCTTGGAGTCGGGCGCCTCGACGGACTTCACGTCCGATATGAGGGACGCCGGGCCGACCTTGTAGTTGATCTTCTGCATGCGCTCGATGGAGAACTTGACGTCCTCCGCCGTGAGGTCGTGGCCGTTGGAGAACTTCTGGCCGTCGCGCATCGTGCAGGTGTACGTCAGCCCGGACGTGTCGTTGTAGTGGCACTCCTTCGCCGCGTCCGGGGTCGGGGTGGTGCTGCCGCGCGGGTAGGTGAGCAGCATCTGGAACGTGTTGTAGAAGATGTTCCAGGTCGCGCTGTCGTAGGAGGTCGCCGGGTCGAGGGGGGCCGGGTTGTCCTTGGTCAGCTCGATACTGTCCGTGGTGCCGACGACGATGGCTTTGCCGCTGTCGCCGCTCCCCCCGCCGGTACCGCCGCACCCAGCGATCAGGGGTGTCATGACGCCCAGCAGGGCGGGCAGCACCAGAAGCTTGCGGTTCATCGTCGTCGTTCTCCTCTTGTTCCCGCTCATGTTCCCTGGGCGCTCGCGGCGTGCTGGTGCAGGTGGCAGGCGACTTGCACGCCGGTCTTCGGAATCAGGTTGAGGCGCGGATCGCGTGGCGGGGCGAACTCCACCACGACCCGGCCGCTTTCGGCACGCATCGTGACCACTCCGCGCCAGAAGGGCTCACGCGGTTCGGCCGCCGATGCTTCCTCGCGCAGACGCCGGAGGTATTCCAGCACATCCTCGGCCGTGTGGCTTCTTCCGGGGGCGATCGATACGTGGCCGAGCCCTGGAGCGGACAGTGAATCGAGGTCCGCGAACAGCGCCTTCTCCGCGGTGCTGTCCTGCGGGGGCAACTCCAGCCAGCGGCGTTCCAGCAGGGCGCGCAGGTCGCGGGCCTCCCAGCCGCACTCGGCGACCGCGACCGGGCAGCGCGGGTGAAAGGCGCAGCCCAGGGGCGGTGCGGCGGCGTCCGGGATCTCGCCGCGCGGCAGTTCGCGCTCCACGGCCAGCCGCGGGTCGGGCTCCGGGATGGCCGCGAGCAGGGCCTTGGTGTAGGGGTGCTGCGGGTCGGCGAAGACCTGTGCGGTCGGGCCGTACTCGACTATCCGGCCGAGATACATGATGGCGATGGTGTCACAGAAGAACTTCGCGCTCGCCAGGTCGTGGGTGACGTAGACGTACGTGAGGTCCAGGTCGCGCTTGAGGTCCAGCATGAGCTGGAGGATCTTGGCGCGGACGCTCATGTCGAGCATCGAGATGGGTTCGTCGGCGACCAGCAGTTCCGGCTCGGCGATGATCGCGCGGGCCAGTACGGCGCGCTGCTTCTGGCCGCCGGACAGGTCGGCGGGGAACTTGGAGAGGTAGCGCTCGGGCGGGGTGAGGCCGACGCGCTCCAGCGCGTCGGTGACCCTGGCGTCGTACTCCTGCTCGCTGTCGACGAGTCGGTGGATGCGCAGCGGGTGGCCGACGGCCGTGCGGATGTCCATCGCCGGGTTGAGGGAGGCGTGCGGGTCCTGGAAGACCATCTGGAGCTTGCGGCGCAGGGGGCGCAGCGCGCGTTCGCCGAGGCCGCCGATCTCCTGGCCGCGGTAGCGGATGGAGCCGCCGGTGGCCTTGTTCAGGCCGATCAGGGTGCGGCCGAGGGTGGTCTTGCCCGAGCCGGACTCGCCGACCAGGCCGAGCACCTCGCCCTTGCGCAGGGTGAGGCTCACGCCGTCGACGGCCTTGACCGCGCCGGCCGCCCGGCCGCCGAAGCGTCCCAGCAGGCTGCCGCGCAGGCCGAAGTGGACTTCGAGGTCGTCGACCTCGACGAGCGCCTCCGCGCCGTCCCCGGCGGCGCCGCCGGAGGGCATCACATCAGGCTTCGTCAGCAACGCTGATCTCCTTCACCGCGGCGAGCGGCTCGCGCCCGCCCGTTCCCAACTCGTCGGCCAGCGAGGGATCGGCCTCGATGGCCTGGTGCCAGCAGGCGCTGCGCACGCCGGAAGGCAGCGTCACCTCGGGCGGCTCCGCCGTCGCGCATCCCGCCATCGCCACCGGACAGCGCGGATGGAACCGGCAGCCTTCCGGCGGTCGCACCAGATCCGGCGGGCTGCCGGGGATGTAGTGCAGTCCCGTGGTGGACAGGGAGATGGTCGAGCGGAGCAGTTCCTTGGTGTACGGGTGCTGCGGGTCGGCGAACACCGCGCGGGCATCGCCCTGTTCGACGATGTGGCCGGCGTACATCACCGCGACGCGGTCGCACGCTTCGGCGACGATACCGAGATTGTGCGTGATCAGCACCAGTGAGGTGTCGAAGTTCTTCCTGAGGTCGGCGAGGATCTTGATGATCTGCGCCTCGACCAGGACGTCGAGGGCCGTGGTGGGCTCGTCGGCGACGATGAACGCGGGCCGCAGCACCAGCGCGAGCGCGATCATGATGCGCTGCCGCATGCCGCCGGAGAACTCGTGCGGGTAGTTCTCGTAGCGGCTCTCGGGGATGCCCATGCCGCGCAGCGCCTCCAGGGCGCGCGCCTTCACCTCGCGCTTGGGGAGGTCCTTGTGGTGGGTGCGCAGGGCCTCCTCGAAGTGCTGGGAGATCCGCATGAGGGGGTTGAGCCGGGTCATCGGCTCCTGGAAGATCAGGCCGAGTTCCGGGCCGCGCAGCTTCTGGATCTCGCGGTCGGACAGTTCGGTGAGGTTGCGGCCCGCGCCGCCCTCGCTGTTCAGCACGACCTCGCCGTCGACCGCGGCGGCGGCCGGGGTGAGGCCGAGGACGCCGCGGCCGAGGGTGGACTTGCCGCAGCCGGACTCGCCGACCAGGCCGAGGGTCTCGCCGGGGCGTACGTCGAAGCTGACGCCGTCCACGGCGCGGACCGGGCCGCGGTCGGTGCCGTACCAGACGCGCAGGTCGCGTACGGACAGGACGGGTCCGGCGGGTGCGAGCCCGGCGGGGACGGGTTCGGTCACGGTGGTCACTTGGCGGCCGTCCCTTCGGGGGTGATGACGGTGCGGCGGCGGGTGTGCGGCGGGAGCAGCACCTTGGAGATCCGGCGGCGGCGCATGGTCGGGTTGAGGACGTCGTTGAGTCCCTCGCCGAGCAGGGTGAAGCCGAGGATCGCGATGACCATGGCCAGGCCCGGGTAGAGGCAGGTCCACCACATGCCCGCGTTGACGTCGTCGATGGCGCGGGAGAGGTCGTAGCCCCACTCGGCGGCGTCGGTGGGCTGGATGCCCAGGCCCAGGAAGCCGAGGCCGGCCAGCGTGGCGATGGCGTCGGCGGCGTTCATCGTGGTGATGACGGGCACCGACTGGATGACGTTGCCGAAGAGGTACTTGCGGATGACGACGGACGGTTTGGCGCCCATCGCGCGGGCGGCCTCGACGAAGGTCGCCTCGCGGGCGGAGAGCGCGGAGGCGCGGACCACCCGGAAGTACTGCGGGATGTAGACCACGGTGATCGACAGGGCGGCGGTGATGATGCTGCCGCCCGCGATCCCGGCGAAGACGAATCCGGCGACGATCGCCAGCAGCAGGTAGGGGAACGCGAAGAGCGCGTCCATCACGAGCACCAGGATGCGGTCGAGCCAGCCGCCGAAGTAGCCGGAGAGCAGGCCCAGCAGGACGCCGATGATCAGCGAGAACACCACGGCGAGCACCATCACCTCCAGCGCGGTGCGGGCGCCGTAGATGGTGCGCGAGAGCACGTCGAGGCTCTGCACGGTGGTGCCGAACCAGTGGTCGCCGTCGGGCGCGCCCTGCTTGGGGAAGCGGGTGCCGCCGGACTGGTACGTGTCGAAGTCGTACGGCGCGATCAGCGGGCCGAAGACGGCCATGATCACGAAGAGCGCGGAGATCAGGGCGCCGGCCCAGAGCATGAACCGCGGTACGCCGCGGGCCTCGCGGATCGCCGCCCAGATCCGCCGCAGGCCGCCGAAGCGGGTCGACCTGGGGGCGGGCAGCTGTGCCTGCGGGGCCTCGGTGGCCGGGCCGGGGGGCATGGGGGTTGTCTGGGCCATCAGTACCGCACCCTCGGGTCGATCAGCGCGTTCACGAAGTCGATCAGCATGCTGATCACGACGACGACCAGGGCGAAGACGGTGACGATGCCCTGGACGGCGACGTAGTCGCGCTGGTTGATGTAGTCGATCAACTGGCGGCCGATGCCGGGCCAGTTGAAGATCTGTTCGGTGAGCACCGCGCCGCCGAGCAGCATGGCGACCTGGAGGCCGAGGACCGTGATCACCGGCACCAGGGCGTTGCGGAAGCCGTGCCGCGCCACGACGTGGCGTTCCTTGACGCCGCGGGCGCGGGCGGCCTCGATGTAGTCGCCCTGGAGCGACTGGATGAGGTTGATCCTGATCATCCGGATGAAGACGCCGACCACGAGCAGGCCGAGGCAGACCGACGGCAGGATCAGGTGCTGGGTGATGTCGCCGACCGCGTCCCAGTCGCCGGCCAGCACCGCGTCCACGATGAGGATGTGCGTCTGGGTGGGCACGTTGAGCTGCACCAGCGGGGAGGCCTGACCGGAGGTGGAGCCGAAGGCGAGCATCAGCAGCGGCGCGGTGACGAAGACGGGCGCGGCGTAGCTGACGGTGCTGAAGAGCCGGCTGGTGACGTCGACCGCGCGGTCCCGGTAGCGGCCCGCGAGCAGGCCGACGGGGATGCCGATGACGGCGGCGAAGACCAGGGCGCCCGCGGTGAGGGTGAGGGTGGCGCCGCCGTTCTCGACGATGATGTCCCGCACGCTGCGGCGGTCGGAGAACGTGGTGCCGAAGTTCAGGGTGCCGACGGACTTCAGGTAGTCCCAGAACTGCTGGTAGATGGGGGCGTCGAAGCCCGCCGCGTGGCGTCTGGCGGCGAGTTCGGCCGCGCTCAGCTTGCCGCCCTGCGAGGCCGAGATGGGGTCGCCCGGCGCCACCCGCATCATGACGAAGACCAGGACCAGCAGGATGAGGACCATGGGCACGGCGAGCGCGATCCTGGTGAGGACGTAGCGGCGCAGCGACCCGGACTGCTTGCTCGTGTTGCTCAACTGAGTGTGTCTTTCTTCAGGAACAGAACAGGCTCAGGTACGGCTCAGGTACGGGCTGGGGTGCGGGCTGGCGAACAGCCGCGGCGGCCGGTCCGCGGGGGCGTCACCCCCGCGGACCGGCCGTCCGTCACTTGGAGCCGAGCTCGTAGAACCGGAACATCGTCGGGTCGAGCGCCTTGTCGGCGCCGGTCACGCCGTCACGGATGACCACGGTCTGCTTGCCCTGCCAGAGCGGGATGATCGGGACGTCGTCGGCGACGATCTTCTGGATGTCGGCGAACGCCTGGTCGCGCACCTTGGCGTCGTCGGTGCCCTGCTCCTTGACCAGGAGCTGCTGGATCTCCGGGTTGTCGTAGCCGGTGCCGAGGAAGGGCTGCTTGCCCAGGAACGGCGAGACGTCGTTGTCGGCGTCCGGCAGGTCGGGGAACCAGCCGATCATGTACGAGGCGTACGTGTCGGACTTCTCGTCCTTCTGGTACTGCTGCCACTCGGTGGAGCTGAGCTTCACCTTGAACAGGCCGGTGGCCTCCAGTTGCCGCTTGATCGCGGTGGCCTCGTCGGCCGCCGCGGCGCCGTAGTGGCTGGGGGTCCAGGCGTACGCGATGTCGACGGGGGCGGTGATGCCCGCGTCCTTGAGTATCGCGGCGGCCTTGGCCTCGTCCGGGGCGCCGTACTTGTCCTTGAAGGCCTCGGTGTGGCCCTGGATGCCGTTGCCGACCATGGAGTAGAGCGGGGCCACGGTGCCGTCGTAGGCGTCCTTGGCGATGCCCTCGCGGTCGATGACCTGGGCGACGGCCTGGCGGACCGCCTTCTGGTCGGACGGCTTCACCTTGGCGTCGAAGACCAGGTAGCGCTTCTCGGTGCCGGTGCCGTCGAGCACCTGGATGCCGGAGGTCTTCTTCAGGTCCGCGGTGTCGGTGGGCGACAGGGTGCGGAAGGCCGCGTTGACCGTGCCGTCCTTGACGGCCTGCTTGAGCGCGGACGCCTCGGAGAAGTACTGGAGCACGAACTGGCCGTTGTTGAGCTTGGCCGGGCCCTTGTAGGTCTTGCTGGCCAGGAACGACGCCTGCTGCTTGGGCGTGTACTTGTCCAGCGTGTACGGACCCGAGCCGATAATCTTCGAGCCGTCGAGGAGCTTGTCCTTCGGGAAGGTCTTCTCGTCGACGATCGCGCCCGCGTCGGTGGCGAGCACCGAGGGGAAGGTCGAGTCGGCGTTCTTCAGGTGGAAGACCACCTGGTCGTCGCCCTTGGCCTCGGTGCTGTCCAGGCTGGCGAGCAGGCTGGACGGGCCGTTGGGCGCCGCGATGCCGACCATGCGGTCGAACGAGAACTTCACCGACGCGGCGGTGAGCTTGTCGCCGTTGGAGAACACCAGCCCCGGCTGGAGCGTGCAGGCGTACGTCTTCGGGTCGGTGAAGGCGCACGACTTGGCCGCGTCCGGTTCCGGCGTGGTGCCGCCGGTCGGGAAGTGCATGACCTTCTGGTAGACGCTGTCGATGACCTCCCAGGAGCCGTAGTCGTACGCTCCCGCGGGGTCGAGTGACGACACCGAGTCGATGGTTCCGACGATCACGGCGCCTTTTCCGCCACCGGCCGACGAGTTGTCCTTCTTGCCACCACACGCGGACGCACCGACGGCCAGGAAGGCCACGGCGGCTGCGGCGACGACACGCTTGTTACGTGACATCCAGTGAATCCCCTTGCTCAAATGCCGGTCGTTCGATTCGGCATTGACCAGCAGGGACACTAGCCGGAGGGACCTACTCCGCTAGAGCACGGCGAAGTTGAGGCGGAATTACATACCGATAACGGGGCTCGGGGCACCGATAAACGGACGGCGGTACGATCCCTCCCCGGTCGGAACATTGCGGACATTCGGCCGCGCCGCACGTCCCGATCTGCGGATCTCATCCAGGCAGGACAGCGCGGTGTCGACCTCCCCGCGCGTGACATAGATCACCAGGAGCCGGATTCCGACCTGTGAGACGCCTCTGGACGGTTCCTATTCAGCAAATACGCTCAGTGAACGCGCGCATTCAAAGCGCGCAGGAAAGGCACGCTCAGCTCTTCGAGCGAGCCGACGACCGTACGCCCTGGAGCGGCCTCGACGGGCACCAGCGAGGGCACCGCGACCACCCGGCAGCCCGCCGCCTCGGCGGACGCCACACCGGTCAGGGTGTCCTCGACGACCACACAGGCGGCCGGGTCCGCGCCCAGCCGGGCGGCGGCGGTCAGATACGGCTCGGGGTGCGGCTTGGTGCGGCTCACCTCGTCCCCCGCGACGGTGAAGGCGAAGTTCTCCGCGCCCAGCGTGCGCAGCATCACATCGATGGTCCGCCGGTGCGAGGCGGACACCAAGGCGGTCGGGACGCCGTACGCGGCCAGCTCGGTGAGCAGCCTGCGGGCGCCGGGCATCAGCGGCGCGCCCCGGGCGATCAGCTTCTCGAAGCGGATGTTGACCGCCAGCATCAGCTCGGCCAGCGTCGCGTCCGCGCCGGTGGCGGTGATCAGGTGCCCCACGCTGCGGGCCATCGGGCCGCCGATCACCACCTCGCGGTGCGCCTCGTCCAGCACGTGCCCGAGGTCCGCGAAGACCTCACTCTCCGCCGCCCACCAGATGCCCTCGGTGTCCACCAAGGTGCCGTCCATGTCGAGGAGCACCGCCTGGAGGGCGGGGCCTTGCGCCATACGGGTGTCGGCGACAGGGATGCTGCTGGTCATACGCCCCACTCCTCGGCTCGCGCGGTTCCCGGTGCCGGTCGGGCCGGCCCGTCCCGTTTCCGGGGGACACAAAGGCCGGTCGCCGCGTCCCGCGGACGGGAAGGCGACCGGCCTGTGCCGGACCGTCAAGTGTACGACTCGCTGGTGAGCCGCGCTCAACGCGCGTTGAAGTACTTGGCCTCCGGGTGGTGAATGATGATCGCGTCGGTGGACTGCTCGGGGTGCAGCTGGAACTCCTCCGACAGCTCCACGCCGATCCTGCCCGGCTCCAGCAGGTCCGCGATCTTCGCCCGGTCCTCCAGGTCGGGGCAGGCCCCGTAGCCCAGCGAGAAGCGCGCGCCGCGGTACTTCAGCGCGAACATGTCCTCGACCTCGTCCGGGTCCTCACCGGCGAAGCCCAGCTCCGAGCGGACCCGCGCGTGCCAGTACTCCGCGAGTGCCTCCGCGAGCTGCACGGACAGGCCGTGCAGCTCCAGGTAGTCCCGGTAGGAGTCGGTCGCGAACAGCTCGTTGGCCGCCTCGGAGACCCGGTTGCCGACGGTGACGACCTGGAAGCCCACCACGTCGGTCTCTCCGGACTCCTCGGGCCGGAAGAAGTCCGCGAGGCAGAGCTGCCGCCCCCTGCGCTGGCGGGGGAAGGTGAAGCGGGTCCGCTCGGTGCCGTCCTCGCGCAGCACGATCAGGTCGTCGCCCTTGGACACGCACGGGAAGTAGCCGTAGGTCACGGCGGCCTCCAGCAGGCCCTCCGACTGCATCCTGGTCAGCAGCCCGCGCAGCCGGGGCCGGCCCTCGGACTCCACCAGCTCCTCGTACGTCGGACCGGTCGAGCGGGCCTGCTTCAGGCCCCACTGGCCCTTGAACAGGGCGCCCTCGTCCAGCCAGGACGCGTAGTCGGCGAGCTGGATGCCCTTGACGACCCGGCTGCCCCAGAACGGCGGGGTGGGGACGGGGTTGTCGACCGCGACGTCGGAGCGGATCTGGCCGAGGTTGACCGCCTTGTCCGGTCCGTCCGGCTCCGGCTGCTCGCGCTTGGGCACCCGGCGCTGCTTCAGCTCCGGCAGCGCCGCGCCCGGCACGCCGCGCTTGACGCCGATCAGCGCGTCCATCAGCCGCAGGCCCTCGAACGCGTCGCGGGCGTAGCGGACCTCGCCCTCGTAGATCTCGTGCAGGTCCTGCTCCACATAGGCGCGGGTCAGGGCGGCGCCGCCGAGGATCACCGGGAAGTCGGCGGACAGGCCGCGCTGGTTCAGCTCCTCCAGGTTCTCCTTCATGATCACCGTGGACTTCACCAGCAGGCCCGACATGCCGATCACATCGGCGCGGTGCTCCTGCGCGGCGTCCAGGATCGCCGAGACCGGCTGCTTGATGCCGAGGTTGACGACGTTGTAGCCGTTGTTGGACAAGATGATGTCGACCAGGTTCTTGCCGATGTCGTGGACGTCGCCGCGCACGGTGGCCAGCACGATGGTGCCCTTGCCCTCGTCGTCCGACTTCTCCATGTGCGGCTCCAGATACGCCACCGCGGTCTTCATCACCTCGGCGGACTGGAGCACGAACGGAAGCTGCATCTGGCCCGAGCCGAACAGCTCGCCGACCACCTTCATGCCGGCGAGCAGCGTCTCGTTGACGATGTCCAGGGCGGGCCGCTCGGCCAGCGCCTCGTCCAGGTCGGCGGACAGGCCGTTCTTCTCGCCGTCGATGATCCGGCGCTGGAGCCGCTCGTCCAGCGGCAGCGCCAGCAGTTCCTCGGCGCGGCTGGCCTTCAGCGACTTGTTGTCGACGCCGTCGAACAGCTCCATCAGGCGTTGCAGCGGGTCGTAGCCCTCGCGCCGCCGGTCGTGGATCAGGTCGAGCGCGACCTCGCGCTGCTCCTCGGGGATGCGGGCGATCGGCAGGATCTTGGAGGCGTGCACGATCGCCGAGTCCAGGCCCGCCTTGACGCACTCGTCGAGGAAGACCGAGTTGAGCACCACGCGCGCGGCCGGGTTGAGGCCGAAGGAGATGTTCGACAGGCCGAGGGTGGTCTGCACGTCGGGGTGGCGGCGCTTCAGCTCGCGGATCGCCTCGACGGTGGCGACGCCGTCCTTGCGGGACTCCTCCTGGCCGGTACAGATGGTGAAGGTCAGACAGTCGATCAGGATGTCCGACTCGTTGATGCCGTAGTTGCCGGTCAGGTCGTCGATCAGCCGCTCGGCGATCCCGACCTTCTTCTCGACGGTACGGGCCTGGCCCTCCTCGTCGATGGTGAGCGCGATCAGCGCGGCGCCGTGCTCTTGGGCGAGCGCGGTCACCTTGGCGAACCGGGACTCGGGGCCGTCGCCGTCCTCGTAGTTGACGGAGTTGAGCACCGCCCGGCCGCCCAGCTTCTCCAGTCCCGCCCGCAGGACGTCCACCTCGGTGGAGTCGAGCACGATCGGCAGGGTGGAGGCGGTGGCGAAGCGCCCGGCGACCTCGGCCATGTCGGCGACGCCGTCCCGGCCCACGTAGTCCACGCACAGGTCGAGCAGGTGGGCGCCCTCGCGGATCTGGTCGCGGGCCATCTCCACGCAGTCCTCCCAGCGGCCCTCCAGCATCGCGTCGCGGAACTTGCGGGAGCCGTTGGCGTTGGTGCGCTCGCCGATCGCCAGGTACGAGCTGTCCTGGCGGAAGGGGACCGTCTGGTAGAGGGAGGCGGCGCCCGCCTCGGGGCGCGGCCTGCGCGGGTGCAGGTCCTGGCCGCCGACCCGCTCCACGAGCTGCCGCAGGTGCTCGGGCGTGGTGCCGCAGCAGCCGCCGACCAGGGACAGGCCGTACTCGCGGGCGAACGTCTCGTGCGCGTCGGCCAGTTCTGAGGCCGTGAGCGGGTAGTGCGCGCCGTCCTTGGTGAGCACCGGCAGGCCCGCGTTGGGCATGGCGGACAGCGGGATACGCGAGTGCCGGGCGAGATAGCGCAGGTGCTCGCTCATCTCGGCGGGTCCGGTCGCGCAGTTGAGGCCGATCATGTCGATGCCGAGGGGTTCGAGCGCGGTGAGCGCCGCGCCGATCTCCGAGCCGAGCAGCATGGTGCCGGTGGTCTCCACGGTCACCGAACAGATCAGCGGCAGGCTCACCCCGGCCGACGCCATCGCGCGGTGGGCCGCGATCACGGCCGCCTTGGTCTGGAGCAGGTCCTGGGTGGTCTCGATGATCAGCGCGTCGGCGCCGCCCGCGATCAGCCCCGCCGCGTTGGCCTCGTAGCCGTCGCGCAGTACGCCGTACGGGGCGTGGCCGAGCGTCGGCAGCTTGGTGCCGGGGCCCATCGAGCCGAGCACCCAGCGCGGGCGGCCGTCGGCGGCGAAGCCGTCGGCGACCTCGCGGGCCAGGCGGGCGCCGGCCTGCGACAGTTCGTGGATCCGCTCGGGGATGTCGTACTCGCCGAGCGCGGAGTGGTTGGCGCCGAAGGTGTTGGTCTCGACGCAGTCCACGCCGACCGAGAAGTACGCCTCGTGGACCGAGCGCACGATGTCGGGGCGGGTGATGTTCAGGATCTCGTTGCAGCCTTCGAGCTGCTGGAAGTCGTCGAGCGTCGGCTCCTGCGCCTGGAGCATGGTGCCCATGGCGCCGTCGGCGACGACCACGCGGGAGGCGAGCGCCTCGCGGAGGGCGGCGGCGCGGGGTGCGTCCATCGGCGACGCGGTCGGGGAGGTACGCGTCGGCGCCGCGTTCGTCCCCGATGGGGAGGAACCGGACGTACCAGACGTAGGGGACGACGGAGAAAGCGAGGCCATGGAACGTGCTCCCTGGGATGCGACGGCTGTCGGCTATGCGTTCCCCGTCGGGGCCGACGGATCGGAGGGCGGCGGGACGCGCACCCGGCCAGCCTAGCGGGCCGCACCGTCCGGGCTCGAAGGCATTCCGATGGGCGGACCGTGGTGCCAGAATCATCTCTGAGATGATGACGGTCGACATTGTCGACCGCTGATCATGACACCCCCCTCTGCTTGGAGTGCCGCCGATGCCAGGTCCCATCCAGTCACTGGAACGCGCGGCGGCGATTTTGCGGCTGCTGGCCGGCGGTGAGCGCCGGCTGGGACTCACCGACGTGGCCTCGTCGCTCGGCCTGGCCAAGGGCACCGCGCACGGCATCCTGCGCACCCTCCAGCAGGAGGGCTTCGTCGAACAGGAGCCGGTCTCCGGCAAGTACCAGCTCGGCGCGGAGCTGCTGCGGCTGGGCAACAGCTATCTGGACGTGCACGAATTGCGGGCCCGCGCGCTGGTGTGGACCGACGACCTGGCCAGGTCCAGCGGCGAGGCGGCGTATCTCGGGGTGCTGCACCAGGACGGCGTGCTGATCGTGCACCACGTCTTCCGGCCGGACGACAGCCGCCAGGCGCTGGAGGTGGGCGCGATGCACCCGCTGCACAGCACCGCGCTCGGCAAGGTGCTGTCCGCCTTCGACCCGGTGGCGCACAACGAGGTGACCGAGCACGAGCGGGCGACGCTCACCGCGCGCACCGTCACCGACATCACCGACTTCGAGGCGCTGCTGGACCTCACCAGGGCGCGCGGCTGGGCCGCCGACCTGGAGGAGACGTGGGAGGGCGTGGCCTCGGTCGCGGCGCCCGTCTACGACCGGCGGCGGATGCCGGTGGGCGCGGTGGGCATCACCGGCGCCGTGGAACGGGTCTGCGACGAGGGCGGCATCCAGGCCCGGCTGGTGGCGGCGGTACGGGACTGCGCCCGCGCCGTCTCCCGCGATCTGGGCGCCGCCCGCTTCTGATCCGCCCCGCCCGTATCCGGCCCCCGACGCCGCGCCCGCGCGGCCCTCTTCCGCGGTTCACCGTCCACTCCTCTTGACCTGCCGCTCCCGGAGAGAAAATATTCGCTGTACGGTCGACATTGTCGAACGCCGGACGCGATTCGGGTCGCCCGTGCCCTGACGTAAAGACACTTGGACAAAGGAGTCGCTGTGTCCAACGGCCATATCTTCATCGGCGAGACCTTCGGCACCGCCGTGCTCATCCTGCTCGGTGGCGGCGTCTGCGCCGCCGTCACGCTCAAGAAGTCGAAGGCCCGGGGAGCGGGCTGGGTCGCCATCTCCTTCGGCTGGGGATTCGCGGTGCTCGGCGGCGCCTACATCGCCAACGGCTACTCGGGCGGCCAGCTCAACCCGGCGGTCACCCTCGGCGTGGCGATCAAGACCGGTGTGTGGCACACCGTGCCCTTCTACCTGATGGGGCAGTTGCTCGGCGCGATGATCGGCGCTTTCCTGGTGTGGGTGGCCTACCTGGGCCAGTTCCAGGCGCACTTGACCGACCCCGAGATCGTCGGCGCGGGCACGACCTCCCCCGAGGGCCCGGAGACCGACCGCAAGGGGCAGCCCGCGGGACCCGTGCTCGGCGTCTTCTCCACCGGACCCGAGATACGGAACCCGGTGCAGAACCTCCTCACCGAGGTCATCGGCACCGCCGTCCTGGTGCTCTTCATCCTCACCCAGGGCATGACGACCGGACTCGCGCTCAACGGCACCGGCATCCTGCTCACCGCGCTCCTCGTCGTCGGTATCGGCCTGTCGCTCGGCGGCCCCACCGGGTACGCGATCAACCCGTTCCGCGACCTCGGCCCGCGTATCGTGCACAGCCTTCTGCCGCTGCCCAACAAGGGCGGCTCGGACTGGAGCTACGCGTGGATCCCGGTGCTGGGCCCGCTGGCCGGCGCCGCGATAGCCGGCGGCCTGTACAAGCTCGCCTTCACGTAGGGCCGCCGCGAGACCGCCACGCCCACTCCCCCGCAGCCACTTCCCCCGCGCAGATCCCGAGGAGCACCACGTGACCGACACCACCGCCGCCGCCGGCACCCACTCGCACGGCACCGGCCCGTTCATCGCCGCGATCGACCAGGGCACCACGTCGAGCCGCTGCATCGTCTTCGACCGGGACGGCCGGATCGTCGCCGTCGACCAGAAGGAACACGAGCAGATCTTCCCCAAGCCGGGCTGGGTGGAGCACGACGCCGCCGAGATCTGGACCAATGTCCAGGAGGTGGTCGAGGGCGCCATCGCCAAGGCCGCCCAGGACAACGAGGGCTTCAGCGCCGCCGACGTCAAGGCGATCGGCATCACCAACCAGCGCGAGACCACCCTGCTGTGGGACAAGAACACCGGTGAGCCGGTGCACAACGCGCTGGTCTGGCAGGACACCCGCACCGACGTGCTCTGCCGCGAACTGGGCCGCAACGTCGGCCAGGACCGCTTCCGCCGCGAGACCGGCCTGCCGCTCGCCTCGTACTTCGCCGGACCCAAGATCCGCTGGCTGCTGGACAACGTCGAGGGCCTGCGCGAGCGCGCCGAGCGCGGCGAGATCCTCTTCGGCACCATGGACTCCTGGGTGATCTGGAACCTCACCGGCGGTGTCGACGGCGGCCGGCACGTCACCGACGTCACCAACGCCTCCCGCACCCTGCTGATGAACCTGCGCACCCTGGACTGGGACCACAAGATCCTGGAGTCGATCGGCGTACCCGCCGCCGTACTGCCGGAGATCCGTTCCTCCGCCGAGGTGTACGGCAGCACGGTCGGCGGCGTGCTGGACGGCGTGCCGGTGGCCTCCGCGCTCGGCGACCAGCAGGCGGCGCTGTTCGGGCAGACCTGCTTCGCCGAGGGCGAGGCCAAGTCCACCTACGGCACCGGCACCTTCATGCTGATGAACACCGGTGAGACCCCGGTCAACTCCTACAACGGCCTGATCACCACCGTCGGCTACCGGATCGGCGACGAAGCGCCGGTCTACGCGCTGGAGGGCTCGATCGCCGTCACCGGCGCGCTGGTGCAGTGGATGCGCGACCAGATGGGGCTGATCAGCACCGCCGCCGAGATCGAGACGCTGGCCTCGTCCGTCGAGGACAACGGCGGCGCCTACTTCGTACCGGCCTTCTCCGGCCTGTTCGCCCCCTACTGGCGCGACGACGCGCGCGGGGTGATCGCCGGGCTGACCCGTTACGTCACCAAGGCGCACATCGCGCGCGCCGTGCTGGAGGCGACGGCCTGGCAGACGCGGGAGATCGCCGACGCCATGACCAAGGACTCCGGCGTCGAACTGGCCGCCCTCAAGGTCGACGGCGGCATGACCTCCAACAACCTGCTCATGCAGACCCTGGCCGACTTCCTGGACGCGCCCGTGGTGCGCCCGATGGTCGCCGAGACCACCTGCCTGGGCGCGGCCTACGCGGCCGGTCTCGCGGTCGGCTTCTGGCCCGACACCGAGGCACTGCGGGCCAACTGGCGGCGCGCCGCCGAGTGGACCCCGCGCATGGACGCGGCCCAACGGGACCGCGAGTACAAGAGCTGGCTCAAGGCCGTGCAGGCCACGATGGGCTGGCTCGAAGAGAGCACCGCAGAGGAGCACTGATTCACCCCATGACCACCTCGCAGCGCGTTCCCGCCCTGGGTTCGCATCCGACCGCAGGCGCCAACCCCGGCAGGGCCGAGACCCGGGATCTGCTCGGCCGTGCCACGTACGACCTGCTGGTGATCGGCGGTGGCATCCTCGGCATCACCACCGCCTGGCACGCCGCGCAGTCGGGGCTGCGGGTGGCCATGGTGGACGCCGGTGACTTCGCCGGGGCCACCTCCTCCGCCTCCTCCAAGCTGCTCCACGGCGGCCTGCGCTACCTCCAGACCGGCGCGGTGAAGCTGGTGGCGGAGAACCACCTGGAGCGGCGCGCGGTCTCCCGTGACATCGCGCCGCACCTGGCCAACCCCCTCACCTTCTATCTGCCGGTCTACAAGGGCGGCCCGCACGGCGCGGCCAAGCTCGGCGCGGGCGTCTTCGCGTACTCGGCGCTGTCCGCCTTCCGCGACGGCGTCGGCCATGTGATCAGCCCGGCCAAGGCCGCGCGGGACGTGCCCGAGCTGCGGACCGACAATCTGCGCGCGGTCGCCGTCTACGAGGACGGGCAGATGAACGACGCCCGGATG
The DNA here is from genome assembly GCF_055558595.1 of Streptomyces sp. NPDC025721. Lineage (NCBI taxonomy): Bacteria > Bacillati > Actinomycetota > Actinomycetes > Kitasatosporales > Streptomycetaceae > Streptomyces > Streptomyces sp. NPDC025721. Next base: position 398,120 of record NZ_JBVHMF010000003.1, read on the forward strand.
GCGCTGATGACGGTACGGGCCGCGGTCGACGCGGGCGCGACCGTGCTCAACCACGCCGAGGTCACCGGGCTGCGCTTCACGCGGGGCCGGGTCACGGGCGCCGATCTGCGCGACCGCGTGGACGGCACCGAATTCGGGGTCGACGCGCGGCTGGTGCTCAACGCCACCGGGCCGTGGGTGGACCACCTGCGGCGGATGGAGGACCCGGCCGCGGCGCCGTCGATCCGGCTGTCCAAGGGCGCGCACCTGGTGCTCAAGCGGCACTCGCCGTGGCGGGCGGCGCTGGCCACCCCGATCGACAAGTACCGCATCACCTTCGCCCTGCCCTGGGAGGACATGCTGCTGCTCGGCACCACGGACGAGGTGTACGAGGGCGATCCGGCCGATGTGCGGGTCACCGAGGCCGACATCGCGCAGATCCTGGACGAGGCGGCCTTCTCCGTCCGCGACCAGCAGCTCTCCCGCGACCTGATCACGTACTCCTTCGCGGGTCTGCGGGTGCTGCCCGGCGGTCCCGGCGACACCTCGAAGGCCAAGCGGGAGACGGTCGTCACCGAGGGGACCGGCGGCATGCTGTCGGTGGCGGGCGGCAAGTGGACCACCTTCCGGCACATCGGCCGCACGGTGATGACCAAGCTGGCCGAGCTGCCCGGGCATCCGCTGTCCGACGACATGGAGCCGATGTCGTCGCTGCCGCGCCGGGCCCCGCTGCCCGGTTTCGCCAGCCCCGACGCGGTCGCCCACCGGCTGCTGATCGACGGCGACGCGCCGGGACCGCGCATGGCGGCCGACACCGCCAGGCACCTGGCCACCCACTACGGCTCGCTGGCCTTCGACATCGCGCGGCTGGCCAACGAGGACCCGGAGCTGGCCCGGCGCGTGCACCCGGACGCCCCGGAGATCTGGGCCCAGGTCGTCTACGCCCGCGACCACGAGTGGGCGCAGGACGCGGACGACGTGCTGCGGCGGCGGACGACGCTGACCATCCGCGGTCTCGACACGCCGGAGGTACGGGAAGGGGTCGAGCGGGTGCTTCGCCGGGACTAGGGAGTGGGGGCCGCCGTCCCTGCGGGCGGTTCCGCCGCGGCGGCCTCGGCCGTCCCGGCGGGCTGGGTTGTCTCGGCGGGGTTGGCCGTCCCGGCGGGCTGGGCCGCCTCGGCGGTCAGGCGGTCGAGTTCGGCGAACAGGGCGGTCGGGGCGGGGCGGCCGGTCCTGGGCAGCAGGGTCAGCCAGCGGTCGCGGCCCTCGTGCCAGAGGCTCACGGGGTTGGCCTCTGCCACGGCCGCGATCGTACGGGCGGGCAGCTCGGCCTCCGCGGCGCGCGACGGCGTCAGCCAGTGCGCGGTGCTGTCCTCGGCGAGCCGGGCCATCCACAGCACATGGCGGGCCGCGTGCCAGAGCGCGTCCCGCGCGCGCAGGTGCTCGCCGCGCGCGGTGACGTGCAGCGCGAGCACCAGCCAGTTGGCGAACCGGCCGCAAAGGTCGGCGATCTCGTCGGGCGCCGCGGGGAGCACGGGGTGCTCGGGCACCGCTTCGAGCACGGGCGTCAGCAGCCCTTCGCGGTCGACGACCACCATCCGCTCGACGGCGGCGCCGCGCGCGGGCCAGGTGGCGACCGTCGGGATGTCGTCGGTGGTCGCGAAGTGGAATTCGCCGCGCACCGGGCCCGGGAAGAGCACGACATGGCTGCCGAATTCGTTGAGCAGCACCAGATTGGCCGGGGCGATCTCCCGGCACCACTGCTCGGGGTCCACTTCCGCGCGCCGCTCCGGGTCGAAGAAGAGCCAGAATTCGACGTCGCTGTGGGCGTCGCCCTCCCCCGCGGCGAAGGAGCCGTACATCAGTGCCGCGCCGAGGCGTTCGTCGGCGCGGCACATGTCCCGTACCCGGGCGATGAGGTCGTGCTGGATCATGCCGCCCAGTATGGGTCGCGGCCGGACAGGGCGACAGCGGTTTCGAAGTCGGTGGCCCCGGCGGGCGGTGCGACCGGTTCCGCGAAGCCCTTGTACTGCCGGAACATCTCCGCCTGCTCGCGCACGACGGCCAGCAGCAGGGCGCCGGACTTCTCGTCGGCCCTGAACTCCTGCCCGGTGGCCTTGGCGACGTCCCAGCCGTGCAGCAGCAGCTCCATGAAGAGCATTCCGGCGATGTCCTTCGCGGGCATCGCCATGCCGCCCATGTCCAGCTCGCCCTCCCAGGCGGCCGGGTCGGCCCAGGCGTCCGCGGCCCGGTCGAGCTGCCGCGCGTAGGCGGCGGCCCAGCCGGGCTCCGCGGTGAAGTCGCGCTCGCCGAGGTCGGCGGGGTGCGGCTCCTTGCGGGCGCGCAGCTCCATGCCGAGGCCGGTGTACGCGACCCAGTGGTTGATCAGGGTGCGGGTGTCGTAGTCGGGACAGGGCGTGGGGCCGGTGAGCTGGTCGTCGGTGATCCCGGCGGCGACCCGGGCGGCCTCCGCGGCACTGTCGGCGATCTGTGCGTGGAAGTTCATGCCCTCGACGCTAGGCGCGACCGGGGACGGCGGTCTTGAAGAAACGCGACACCCGGCCCGTGTCGCGTGGCCGCGCCGTTGCCGGTGCCCGCGCGTGCCCGCGCCGTTGTCGGTGGCCGCGTTTACAGTGACGGGCATGAGCGGGCACGGGCTGGGGCGCGGGGTGCTGAGGCCGGAGGCGACGGGCGGGCGCGTCGAAGTACGGCGGCAGCAGCCGCGGCCCGCGCTGGCGGCTCTGGTCGACTTCTACTGGAATCCGCGCTGGGACCTGCGGGGGCGGCCGGACCACGAGCAGAAGGTGCTCGCCCACCCCAATGTCCATCTGGTCTTCGAGGCCCCTGAGCCACTGGTGTACGGGGTGCAGCGGGGGGTGTTCAGCCGTGTGCTGCATGGGCGCGACCAGGTGTACGGGGTGAAATTCCGGCCGGGCGCCTTCCGGCCGTTCATCGACGGGCCGGTGGCGGAGCTGGCCGACCGCGCGGTGCCCGCGGCCGGTCTGCTGGGCGGCCCGGCCGGGGCCGTCGAGGCGCTGAGCCGGGAGATCCTGGCACTGGACGACCTGGCGGCGATGACGGCGCTGGCCGAGGAGTATCTGCTGGAGCTGCTGCCCGGCACCCGGCAGGACCCGGTGGTGGCCGAGGTGGCGGACCTGGTCGAGAGAATCGAGAGGGGTGTCCCCCCGGCCGATGAGCGCGGGAGGATCACCGCCGGCCCGCAGCTCTTCCGGGTGGACGAGCTGGCCCGCGAGCTGGACCTGCCCGTACGGCGGCTCCAGCGGCTCTTCGCGGAGTACGTGGGGGCGAGTCCCAAGTGGGTGCTGCGCCGGGCCCGGCTGCACGAGGCCGCGGCCCGCGCGGACGGCGGCGCCGACATCGACTGGGCCGCGCTCGCCGCCGACCTGGGCTATGCCGACCAGGCGCACCTGACCCGTGACTTCACCGCGGCGGTCGGCGCGCCGCCGAGCCGGTACGCGAGCCGCTGAGCCCGTACGGGGGGGCGGTTCGGCCGGTACGCGGGCGGCTGTGCCCGGTTCCGGCCGTTGTTAGGCGTTCCGGCGCGCCGGGCCCATAATGGGGCCTCATACATCGGAGGTCTGGCGGCGGCGGGACCTGAACAGGGGAGGCGCTGATGGCGGTCACCGACGAGGCCATCGAGAGGATCAAGGAGATGATCGTCTCCGGGGCGCTGCGTCCGGGCGACCGGCTCCCCAAGGAGAGCGAACTCGCGGCCGAGCTGGGGCTGTCCCGCAACTCCCTGCGTGAGGCCGTCCGCGCCCTCTCGCTGATCCGCATCCTCGACGTCCGCCAGGGCGACGGCACCTACGTCACCAGCCTCGACCCGCAGCTCCTGCTCGAAGCCCTCAGCTTCGTCGTGGACTTCCACCGCGACGACACCGTGCTCGAATTCCTCGCGGTCCGCCGCATCCTGGAACCCGCCGCCACCGCGATGGCCGCCGTCCGCATCTCCGTCGAGGAGCTGGACGCCCTCGAAGGCAGGCTGGACGCGCTCGGCCCGCAGCCGTCCGTCGAGGAACTGGTCGCCTCCGACCTGGAGTTCCACCGCGGCATCGTCCAGGGCTCGGGCAACTCCGTGCTCTGCTCGCTGCTCGACGGTCTGTCAGGACCCACCACCCGCGCGCGCGTCTGGCGCGGCATCACCCAGGTCGACGCCGTCAGCCGCACGCTGCACGAGCACCGGGCCATTCTCACCGCCCTGCGCGACCGCGACGCCGAGGCTGCCCGTTCGTGGGCGACGGTGCATGTCGCCAGCGTGGAGCAGTGGCTTCGCTCAACGCTTTAGCCCTCCGGGCGGGGTGGGGAGGGCGCGAACCCTGTGCGTTCGCCCTCCGCGGGTTCTCGCTTTCCGCCCCTAGAACTCGGCCTGCCGCCCCGGCGAACGAACCGTCCGGGGCCGCGCCCCCGGGAGCAGGCGCTGCACTGGCTCAGGGGCCCGACGGGGGCAGGTTCAGGGCGTAGAGGCGAGCGGCGTTGCGGCCGAGGACGGCGTCGCGGGCGGCGGGGGTGAGAGGGGAGAGGGCGGCCTCGGCGAGGGCGACGACGGAGGAGTAATCGGCGGCGAGGGTGCACACGGGCCAGTCGGAGCCGAAGAGGAGCCGGTCGGACCCGAAGGCGGCCAGGAGATGGCGGGTGTAGGGCAGCACGTCGGCGACGCGCCACCGGCGCCAGTCGGCCTCCGTGACGAGCCCGGAAAGCTTGCACGAGACGTTCGGCAGCGCCGACAGCTCGGTCATGGAGGCGGCCCACGGCTCCCAGCCTCCGCCGCCGACCGGCGGCTTGGCCCCGTGGTCGAGGACGAACCGCACCTCGGGCAGCGCCCGCACCGTGTCGATGGCGACGGGGAGCTGGTCGACGGTGACGAGCAGGTCGTAGACGAGCCCCGCGGCGCCGACGGCGGCGAGGCCGGACCTGACGTCGGCGCGCGCCAGCCATCCGGGGTCGGCCTCGTCCTGGACCTGGTGCCGTATGCCGACCAGCGGTCCGAGGGCGGCCAACGCGCCCAGGGTGCCGGGGAGTTCGGGCGAGGTGAGGTCGGCCCAGCCGACGACCCCGGCGACCCGGCCGCCGGAGTCGCGGGCGAGGGCGAGGAGTTCGCGGGTCTCGTCGAGCGAGGAGCTGGACTGGACGAGCACGGTGGCGTCGATCCCGTGCGCGTCCAGCAGCGGAAGGAGTTCCGCGAGGCGGAACGTCCGGGCGATGGGGTCGAGTTCAGCCCCGGTCAGCCACGGCTGGGGGCGCCGTTCGAGGTCCCACAGATGGTGGTGGGCGTCGATCCGCATCGGGTCAGGCCCCCTCGGCGGGAGCCCTGAGCGGCAGCGGCGCGTCCTTGTCCAGCAGCCCGCGGGCGACCAGAGCGTGCCAGAGCGCGTCCGGGATGTCGTACGAGAACAGCTCCGCGTTGTCGCGCACCTCGGCGGCGTTGGCGGCGCCCACCACGGCCGAGACCACCGAGGGGTGCGCGAAGGGGTAGCGCAGCGCGGCGGCGCGCAGCGGGACGTCGAACTCGGCGCAGACGGCGGCGATGTGCTGGGCGCGGGCCAGGATCTCCGGTGGCGCTTCGACGTAGTTGTAGTGTGCGCCGGGTCGCGGGTCGGCCAGCAGGCCCGAGTTGTAGACGCCCCCCACGACGACCTTCGTACCGCGCCGTTCGCAGGCCGGCAGCAGGTCGTCCAGCGCGGTGCGTTCCAGCAGCGTCCAGCGGCCCGCGCACAGCACGACGTCGACATCGAGGTCCGCGACGAGGCGGGCGAGGATGTCGCTGTAGTTCATGCCGAAGCCGATGGCCTTGACCACGCCCTGATCGCGCAGGTCGGCCAGGGCGGCGAAGCCGGTGTCGTAGATCTCCGGCAGGTGGTCCTCGGGGTCGTGCAGATAGACGATGTCGACGGCGTCCACGCCGAGCCGTTCCAGGGAACCCTCCAGCGTGGCGCGGATGCCGTCGGCGGTGTAGTCCCACTCCCGCGCGCGGGCCGGGGAGTCGGTGAAGCCCTGGCCGTCCGGGGCCTCGCCCGGCCGCAGGTCGCGCAGCCTGCGGCCGACCTTGGTGGAGAGCACGTACGTGGAGCGGTCCCGTCCGGCCAGCGCCCGGCCGAGCCGTTCCTCGGAGCGGCCGAGACCGTAGTGCGGCGCCGTGTCGAGGTACACGGGCCCCGCGGCCCCCGTCTCGAAGGCGGCGGCCACGGTGGCCTCGGCCTCCTCCTCGGTGACGGCGCGGTAGAGGTTGCCCAGCGGCGCGCAGCCGAGGCCGAGCCGGGGCAGTACCGGTACGGGCATGGTGACGTTCTCTCCCTCGGGTATCCGGTCAGTCCTGCTTCTCGCCGCTCGCGAAGCGGGAGATGATCAGCGCGACGATGATGATCGCACCGTAGAGGAACTTGTCCCACAGCGGCGGCACACCGCCCAGCGTCGTGACGTTCACGACGAGTTGGAGCGCGACGACACCGGTCAGGGCGCCGAAGAGGGTGCCCTTGCCGCCGTTGAGGCTGACGCCGCCGATCACGGTGGCGGCGAAGACCTGGAAGATCCAGCCGTTGCCCTGGGTCGAGGAGATCGCGCCGTAGTGGCCGACGTAGAGCACACCGGCGAAGGCGGCGAGCAGGCCCGCGACGGCGAGGACGACCCAGGTGATGAGGTCGACCCGGATACCGGCCGCGCGGGCCGCCTCCTTGTTGCCGCCGATCGCGTAGAGCGCCCGGCCGTGCCGCAGATAGCCGAGCGCCAGGCCGCCGAGGACGAAGAGCACCAGGCAGATCCAGACCGCGGCCGGGGCGCCGAGCCAGGACGCGCCGCCGAGGTAGGAGAAGGACGCGGGCACCTCGACGATGGACTTGCCCTGGGATATGCCGTCCTGGAGGCCGCGGAGCATGGTCAGCATGCCGAGGGTGGCGATGAAGCCGTTGACCCGCAGTTTCAGGATCAGGAATCCGTTGAAGCCGCCGATGAGCACGCCCACCAGCAGGCAGAGCGGGATCGAGGACCAGCCGGGCAGCAGTCCGATGCCGTGGTAGGTGGCGGAGCCGGTGCTCGGCATCACCAGCCACATGGCGATCACGGGGGCCACGCCGATGGTGGACTCCAGCGACAGGTCCATCCGGCCGGAGATCAGGATCATCGCCTCGCCGAGCACCAACAGGCTCAGCTCGCTGCACTGTTGGAGGACGCCGAGGAGGTTGTCGGAGGTCAGGAAGGTGGGCGACACGATGAAGCCGATGACGCCCAGCAGCAGGATCACCGGCAGCAGGGACAGGTCCCGGTAGCGGGTGAGCTGGATACGCGGCGCCGGCCGCCGGGTCTTGTCCGGTACCGCCACATCGGCGGTCAACTGACTGGTGTCACTCATTCCTCGGCTCCCTCGTCGCCGCCCGAGGGCAGCCCTTCCATGGCCGAGACCAGGTCCCGGTCGCTCCATCCGCTGCCGAACTCGGCGATCACCCGCCCGTGGAAGAGCGCGATCACCCGGTCGCAGACCCGCAGGTCGTCCAGTTCGTCGGAGACGATCACGGCGGCGTCGCCGCGGTCCGCGACGCCTCTGACCACGCCGAGCAGCGCGTCCTTGGACTTCACGTCCACGCCCGCGGTGGGCCGGACGGCCACCAGCACGCGCGGGTCGCGGGCCAGGGCGCGGGCGATGACGACCTTCTGCTGGTTGCCGCCGGACAGGTCGGCCACCGGCTGGGCCGGTCCCGAGGTCTTGATGTCCAGCGAGCTGATCATGCGCTGTGCGAATTCCCTGGTCCTGGACGGCAGGACCGTGCCGTACGGGCCGAGTTGGTCGGTCACGGTGAGGGTGGCGTTCTCCGCGACGCTGCGGCCGAGCACCAGGCCCTGCCGGTGCCGGTCCTCGGGTACGTAGCCGATCCCGGCGCCGAGCGCGTGCGGGACGCTGCCGGGGCGTACGGCCTTGCCGGCGACCAGGGTCCGGCCGCCGGTGGCCTTGCGCAGCCCGACCAGGGTCTCGCCGAGCGCAGTGTTGCCACTGGCGGTGGCCCCGGCCAGGCCCAGCACCTCGCCGGGGCGTACGGCGAAGTCGATGCTGTCGAAGGCGCCGTCGAGCACGAGCCCTTCGGCGCGCAGGACGGCGTCACCGGTGTCCGCGGCGCCCTTGGAGACCGGCACCGACCGCGAGGTGGACAGCGCCTTGGACGCCGACTCGTCGGCCGACCCCCGTGCGTGCCAGGCCAGTTCGGTCTGCGCCGCCTCACCGGTCATCGCCTCGACCAGTTCCGCCTTGCTCAACTCGGCGACGGGCGCGGTCACGACATGGCGGGCGTCACGGTAGACCGTGACGGTGCTGCACAGGTCGTAGACCTCCTGGAGGTGGTGCGAGATGAACAGGAAGGCCACGCCCTGCTGTTGGAGGCCGCGCAGCTTGGTGAAGAGCCGCTCGATGCCCGCCGCGTCGAGCTGCGCGGTGGGCTCGTCCAGGATGATGAAGCGCGCGCCGAAGGACAGGGCCCGCGCGATCTCCACGAACTGCCCCTGCTCGACGGTGAGATCACCGGCGCGCGCGGTCGGGTCGACGTCGACCCCGTACTCGGCGAGCAGGTCGCGGGCCCGGCCGCGCAGCGCGGACCAGCGGATCCGGCCGCGGCCGAATCTGTTCAGGAACAGATTCTCCGCGACGGTCAGATCGGGGACGACCATCGACTTCTGGTAGACGCAGGCCACTTTGGACTGCCAGGCGGCGGTGTCGCCGGGCGCGGGGGCGGGCTTCCCGAGGAAGGAGACCCGCCCGGCGTCCGGGGCGTGCAGCCCGGTCAGCACGGAGACCAGGGTGGACTTGCCCGCCCCGTTGCGGCCGACGAGCGCGTGCGAGTCGCCGGCCGCGACGGTGATGCCCACCCGGTCCAGGGCCACGGTGGCCCCGAACCGTTTGACGATGCCCTCCGCGTGGACCGCGGGGGGCGGTACGGCCTCGGCCATGGGTCAGCTCTTCCCGAGCTGGTTGGCCCACAGGCTCGCGTCGTCCACGTTGTCCTTGGTGACCAGCGGGGCGGGGAGCTGGTCCTCAAGGCCGTTGGGGATCTTGATGATCGTGGAGTCGTGGTCGGTCGGGCCCGGCTGGAAGGTCTTCCCGGCCAGTGCCTCCTTGGCGTAGTACAGCGCGTACTTCGCGTACAGGTCGGCGGGCTGGGAGATGGTGGCGTCGATCTGCCCGGCCTTGATGGCCTTGAACTCCTCGGGGATGCCGTCGTTGGAGATGATCGTGATGTGTCCCGGCGTGCCCGGCGGCTTGAGCAGGTTCTTCTGCTGGAGCAGCGCGAGGGTCGGCTGGAGGAAGACCCCGCCGGCCTGCATGTAGATGCCGTTCAGGTCCGGGTCGGCGGCCAGCGTGGTCTGCAGCTTGGCCGAGGCGGTGGCGCCGTCCCAGTTGGTGACCAGCGGGATCACCTTGATGTTCGGGAATTTGCTCTTCATGCAGGCGGCGAACGCCTCCGAGCGGTCGCGGCCGTTGATCGAGGACAGGTCGCCCTCGAACTCCGCGATCTTGCCCTTGCCCTTGAGTTGTTCGCCCAGGTACTCGCACGCCTTCGTGCCGTACGCCTTGTTGTCCGCGCGGACGACCATGTACACCGGGCCCTTGTCGGGGCGGGTGTCGACGCTGATCACCGGGATCTTCTTCTTGGCCATCTGCTCCAGGGTGGAGGCGATGGCGCCGGTGTCCTGCGGGGCCATCACGAGCGCCTTGGCGCCCTCGTTGGCGAAGCTCTGCACGTTCGCGACGAGCTTGCCGATGTCGTTCTGCGAGTTGGTGCGGGGCAGGGCCGAGACGTCACCGGCCTTGACGCCCTTTTCTATGTAGCTGTTGTACGAGTTCCAGAAGTCGCTGTCGGAGCGCGGCAGGTCGATGCCGACCTTGCCGGAGCTGCCCGCCTTGCTGTCGCTTCCCCGGTTGCAACCGGCGAGCGCGGTGACCGCGAGCAGTGCGGCACAGGCGGCCACGGTCGTTCTGCGCAGTCTCATCGTCGAGCCCTGCCCTTCGAATTGTGTGTCGGCTCTGCGGAGGATGTGGTGCGGGGGCGGTGCCTGAGGTGCGGAGGAGCTGAGGTACGGAGGAGCTGAGGTACGGAGGAGCTGAGGTACGGAGGAGCTGACGTGCGGAGGAGCTGACGTGCGGAGGAGCTGACGTGCTTGGGGACAACTGCCGTGCGCGGAAGCCGGGGTGGCGGCTCAGCTTCCGGCGGGGCGCAGGCGCAGTCCCTGCATTCCGCCGTCGACGGCGAGCGCGGTTCCGGTCACGCTCGCCGCGGCGGGACTCGCCAGGTAGACGATGGCCGCGGCGACCTCGTCGGCGGACACCAGCCGTCCCAGGGGCTGGCGTGCGTCGAGTGCCGCGCGCTCGGCGGCCGGGTCCTCGGCCTGGTCGAGGAGGCGGCCGATCCAGGGGGTGTCGGCGGTTCCGGGGTTCACGCAGTTGACCCGTACGCCCTCGCGTACGTGGTCGGCGGCCATCGCCAGGGTGAGGGCGAGCACCGCGCCCTTGCTCGCGCTGTACAGCGCCCGCTGCGGCAGTCCCGCGGTCGCGGCGATCGAGCAGGTGTGGGTGATGGAGGCGCTGCCCGGCCGGGCGGCGGCGGCCTCGCGCAGGTGCGGCAGGGCGGCGCGGGCGGTCCGCATCATGCCCAGGACGTTGATGTCCAGCACGCGCTGCCACTCGTCGTCCGGGTTGTCCTCGACGGTGCCGATGGCGCCGATCCCGGCGTTGCTCACCACGATGTGCAGGCTGCCGAGTTCGGCGACGGCCGCGCCGACCGCGGCCCGTACGTCCTCGTCCGAGGTGACGTCGGCGGTGACGGGGACGGTGCCGCTCGGCGCGCCCGCGGTGTCGCGGTCGAGTACGGCGACGCGCGCGCCGCGGGCGGTCAGCAGCGCCGCGGTGGCGGCGCCGATCCCGGAGGCGCCGCCGGTGACGAGGGCGGTGAGGCCCGCGAGGTCCTGGGCGGCGGAGGCGGCACGCGTCGGATCGGCGCTGGTGCTCATCGGGTCAGCTCCTGTCGGGCCTGTCGCGCCTGCCACACCGGGCCGTCCGGGTAGCGGTAGTCGGCGAGCGACTCCGGGACCATACGGGCGGAGAAGCCGGGCGCGGCAGGGGCGCGGTATCGGCCGTGGTCCATCACCACGGGATCGGTGAAGTGTTCGTGCAGGTGCGGGACGTACTCGATCACCCGGTTGTCCCAGGTGCCGGAGACGGCGACGTAGTCGAACATCGACAGGTGCTGGACCAGTTCGCACAGGCCCACGCCGCCGGCGTGCGGGCAGACCGGGACGCCGAATTTGGCGGCGAGCAGCAGGATCGCGATGTTCTCGTTGACCCCGGCGACGCGGGCCGCGTCGATCTGGACGAAGTCCACCGCGCCGGCCTGGAGGAGCTGCTTGAACACCACGCGGTTGGCGACGTGTTCGCCGGTCGCGACCGGCACCGGCTGGCCCGCGCGGATCGCGGCGTGCGCGAGGACGTCGTCGGGGCTGGTCGGCTCCTCGATCCAGTACGGGTCGAAGGGCGCCAGCGCCCGCATCCAGTCCACGGCGTCGGAGACGTCCCAGCGCTGGTTGGCGTCGACCGCGATCCTGATGTCGGGGCCGACCGCGTCGCGGGCCAGCCGCATCCGGCGCAGGTCGTCGTCCAGGTCGCCGCCGACCTTGAGCTTGATCTGCTGGAAGCCCGCGGCGACGGCCTCCTTCGACAGCCGGGTCAACTTGTCGTCGGAGTAGCCGATCCAGCCGGGTTCCGTGGTGTAGGCGGGGTAGCCGCGACGGCGCAGTTCCGCGGCGCGCTCGGCGCGGCCCGGCTCGGCGCGCCGCAGGATCTCCAGCGCCTCGTCGCGGGTCATGGCGTCGCTGAGGTAGCGGAAGTCGACCATGTCCACGAGCTGTTCCGGGCTCATCCCGGCCAGCAGTTCCCAGACCGGCAGTCCGGCCCGGCGGGCGGCCAGGTCCCAGGCGGCGTTGACCACCGCCCCGGCGGCCATGTGCATCACGCCCTTCTCCGGGCCGAGCCAGCGCAGTTGGGAGTCGTGGGTGAGCAGCCGGTAGAAGCCGCCAAGATCACCCGTGACACTGTCCACCGAGCGGCCGACCACGTAGGGTCGCAGTGTCCTGATCGCCGCGGCGACGACGTCGTTGCCGCGCCCGATCGTGAAGCAGAGACCGTAGCCCGCCAGGCCGCCGGGCGAGTCCGTACGGAGCATGACGTAGGCGGCGGAGTAGTCGGGGTCGGGATTCATGGCGTCCGAGCCGTCGAGCTGCTCCGAGGTCGGAAAGCGGATGTCGTACACGTCGACCTCGGTAATGGTCGGACTCATGCACACCCCCGTCGTGAGACATCGGATCTTTTCTTGATGATCCGATGTATAGCGGCGCGCGGGGCCGGAAGTCCAGGGGCGGGGCCAAACTTTGTGGGCAACAGATCGGATGTCTCACCTGGTGGCGCTGCCGGTGACTCATCGGGGGCCGCGCTGGGGATCATCCAGCTACGAGAACCACGGCACCGGCCTCGGTACGCCGTAGGCTGGTGCCGCACGTGCAGGAACAGCAGCCGGTACGGGGACGGCACCGCTCCCCTCCGGTCGGAAGGAGGCGCTGGGTGATCGAGCTCGAGGGGGTACCCGAGCTGATCGACCCGGTCATGGTGGCCGCGTTCGAGGGCTGGAACGACGCCGGGGACGCCGCCTCGACCGCGGTCGGGCACATGGACCGGGAGTTCAAGGGCGAGGTCTTCGCGGCGCTCGACGCCGAGGACTACTACGACTTCCAGGTGAACCGCCCCACGGTCTGGATGGACGCCGGGGTACGGCGGGTCGTATGGCCCACGACCCGGCTCTCGGTCGTCAGGATCACGACGCCCAAGCCCCGCGACCTGGTGCTGGTCCGCGGGATCGAGCCCAGCATGCGCTGGCGCTCGTTCTGCAACGAGATCCTGGGCTTCGCCCACGAGCTGGGCGTCGAGATGGTCGTGGTGCTGGGCGCGCTGCTCGGCGACACCCCGCACACCCGGCCGGTCCCGGTCACCGGGGTGACCTCGGACCCCGACCTGGCGACGACGCTCAATCTGGAGGAGTCGCGCTACGAGGGGCCGACCGGCATCGTCGGCATCCTCCAGGAGGCGTGCACGCACGCGGGCATCCCCGCGGTGAGCCTGTGGGCGGCGGTGCCGCACTATGTGTCGCAGCCGCCCAACCCCAAGGCCACCCTGGCGCTGCTCAACCGCCTCGAGGACCTGCTCGACCTGCGCATCCCGCAGGGCGAGCTGCCCGAGGACGCGCGCGCCTGGCAGGTCGGCGTGGACCAGCTCGCCGCCGAGGACAGCGAGGTCGCGGAGTACGTCCAGACGCTGGAGGAGGCGCGGGACACCGCGGAGCTGCCCGAGGCGTCGGGTGAGGCCATCGCCAAGGAGTTCGAGCGCTATCTGCGCCGCCGCGACCCGCAGGCCGGGGAGTACGCGAGCGAGGGTGACGGCGGGGTGCCGCAGTTCCGGGACCGTGCGCAGTCGCCGCGGCTGGACCCGGACAGCGGCGCGGGCGCGGGCACGGACACCGATACGGACGACGGCGCCGACAAGGACGCCGCAGCCGAGGCCGACAAGAAGGCCGACCACAAGGCCGCAGCCGACGCCGACGCCGACACGGAGACCGAGGCCGAGGCCGCCAAGGACGGGGAAGGCGACCTGGACGCCCCAAACGGCGACGGGGACGGCCGCGAGGAGTAGACCGCGCGACGGACGGGAGTGAGGGGGCGCGCCGCGCGCACCCCCTCACCCCCAACCGGTCACGCGCAGTGGAACCGCGCCCCCGCCCAGTCCCCGTGGTCACCGCTGAGTGACGTCGCCGCCGGGGTGATCTTCAGATGGACGTGCCGGGCCCCGGTCACCGGTACCGACACCGGCACGGTGGCGGACGCCCCGGTGAGCACGGGCGAGGTCCACAGCGTGACGCCGTCCGCGACGACGGAGAAGGTCACCGAGCCGTAGCCGTCGATCTCGTCGTCGATGCCCACGTCCGCGGTGAACACCGAGCACCGGCCGCCGAGGTACACCTCGACGTCGGAGGCCGCGTGCGCCCCGATGCCCTTGGCGTACGTCGTCCCGTCCAGGGTCAGCGTGTGCCCGTCGGCCGCGCCCGACTCGCCGTTGCTGCGGTCGCGTTCCGGCGGCCCCCAGCCGTTGGTCGAGGTCAGCCAGGTCAGATCCCCGGCATACGTGTCGGCCGTCGGCGGCGTGGGCATCGCCGCGACCGCGAACGGCTGGACGGCGACCCGGCCGGGCGCCGACGACAGGTAGTCGGCCCGCGCGGTGAGCACGGCCTGTCCCGCCGTGACCCCGGCGGGCGGTGTCACCGAGAAGCGCAGCCGCTTGGTGTTCCCCGCGGTCAGCACGGGCACGGTCTGCGGCGCCGACACCTTCCAGCCGTCCGGCGCCCGGAGCGAGACCTTGGCGCCGACCACCGGCAGCTTGCCCGCGGTCAGGTCCACGGCGACGTCGGAGGCGACCCCGGCGCCGGTCTCCTGGCCCGCGGGCGCGGAGACCACCGCGGCCGAGCCCGGCACGCGTCCGCCGAGCGCGCTGGAGCCCGCCAGCCGCAGCCGGAACGCCTGCGCGGTGGACCGGGTCGCGGTCTTCACCCGGACCACTCCCCCGCGGTCGGCGGGGTCGTACCACCAGCCCTGCGTCGCCTTGTCGAAGGCGGCCTCGGTGCCCAGCCGGGGCAGCACCTTGCTGTCGAGCAGCACCGCGCCGGGCGCGTCACCGGTGTGCAGGGTGAACGCGTACGGCCGGGCGGTCTGCTTGCCCCGGAAGTCGCCGACGCTCGCGCCGACGTCCACCGTCACCTCGCCCGCGCCGGACTTCGGCGCGGTGACCGTGACCTTCTGCCGCGCGTACTTCCCCGCGCGGCTCTGCCGGGTCACGCCGTCGTCCTCGTAGAGGGTGAAGGACGAGGTGCCCTGCGGGTAGACGTCCCAGGCCACCGGGGAGTCGGCCGTACGGTCCCGGTACGACCTGATGCCGGGCCACATCGGCACGGCGGCACCGGCCTTGACGAACAGCGGCAGGGTGCCCAGCGGCGCGCTGTAGCCGTCGACCGTGGTCGGCCCCTGGTAGATCCGGCCGGTCCAGTAGTCGGTCCAGGTGCCCTTGGGCAGGTAGATGCCGTCACGCACCGCGGAGTCCTCGTAGACCGGCGCGACCAGGAAGTCCTGCCCGGACAGGAACTCGTACTTCGCCGCGCCGGTCGCCGCCACCGGGTCGTCCGGGTACTCCAGCGCCAGCGGGCGCACCGCGCCGACACCGGTCCTGTTCGCCTCGGCCGCGTAGCTGTACATGTACGGCAGCAGCGACTCCTTGAGCTTGAGGTACTGGCGGTTGATCGAGGTGAACGGCTCCCCGTACTGGTAGGGCTGCTTGTCGTTGGCGGCCCAGCCGTCCATCGTCATGACGGCGGGCAGGAAGGACTTCCACTCCAGGTCGCGGGTGTACGTGTCGGGGCTGCCGCCGAAGATGCCGTCGATGTCGCCCGAGGTGTAGGCCAGGCCCGACATCGTGGCGCCCGCGTAGGTCGGGATCTGCCAGCGGATGTAGTCCCAGGTGCCGTACTGGTCGCCGGACCACTGCACGCCGCAGCGCTGCGCGCCCGCCCAGCTCTCCGGCGCCCAGGTGAAGCCGCGGGCGTCGCTGTTGTCCTCGATGCCCTGGTAGGCGTCCTTGCAGCCGTCCAGCGCGTGCTTGTAGCCGTCGCCGACCCAGGCGACGTCGAGCTTGGCGACCCGCTGGCCCGCCTTGACCTGGTCGGCGAGCTTGTCCAGGCCGTCCTCGGTCCACAGGCCGAGCTTCATGTCCTGCTTCGCCAGGCCCGCCGACGTCTCCGGCAGGTTCTCGTACCCGCAGCCGTAGCCGTCGTTGACGAGCATCCAGCCGTTGGGCATGTCGTTGGCGGTGTAGTCGGCGGCCACGTCGAGCGCGTCGAGGGTGTGGCGTTCGCCGCGGTTGGCGTTGTGCAGGTAGCAGTCGGAGTCGCCCGGCTCCAGGCCGTAGACCGGGGGCAGGAAGGGCTTGCCGGTCAGCTTGGTGTAGTCGCCGATCACCCGCTTGGCGTCGCCCGCGAAGTAGTAGGCGTCGAAGCGCTGTTCCTCGGCGCTCGCGGTCACCGGCTCGCCGAAGGTGTAGGTGTTGGGCGCGTAGGTGTTGCGGAAGACGCCGTATCCGGCCGTGGAGAGGTAGAACGGCACGGAGTTGGGGTGCCCGCCGTCGTTCCAGTTGCCGTCCACGCCGACCTGGAGGGTCTGGCCGCGGTGCGAGGTGTTGCCGCGGCCGTTCTGCATGCCGCCGCCGTAGAACTGCTCGGCCGCGCCGCGGTCGAGGGTCTGGGTGGTGCTGTCCTTGGTCCAGCTCAGCGGCTTCGTCTCGGACCAGACCCGGGTGCCGTCGGCCCGGTAGAGGGCGAAGCGCAGCGGCGCCTTGTAGGCCCGCAGCGTGACGGCCGAGGTGCTCAACTCGTAGGCGTCGCCCGCGTCCTTCCAGCGCGTGGCGGGCGGCGCGCCCTGCGGCAGGACGATGTCGTCGCCGGTCGGATCGGTGAAGGCTCCGTCCGGGGCCAGTTCGATACGGAAGGTGTCGGCCGACACGAAGCTGACCCGGGCCAGGGCCTGACCCGCGTGCAGCCGGTAGACGGCGCCGGCGTGGTCGAAGCCGGTCACGTCCCCCACGGAGGTCTCGGCGGTCGCGGTGGGCGCGGCGGCCTGCGCGCCGCCGGGTCCCGTGAAGGCCATGAGCAGACCGAGCACGGCTGCACCGACCAGCGCCACTCTAGTGCGCACTCTTGTTTGCATGAAGCGTGTTTAGCGCAAAATCGAGCATCGGACCATGGGCAGAACGGAAGCGGAACGGAAACCGCCCTCGGACTCCGGATGAGTCCAAGGGCGGTCACGGGTGGGGCGGTTGGGGTGTGCGGGCTACAGCGCGACTCCGAGCAGCGCGTCCACCGTGCGCGACACCAGGCCGGGCGCGCCGGTCTCGGTGCCGCCCTCGGACTCCTGCGCGGCGGCCCAGCGGTCCACGGCGGCCAGGGCGCGCGGCGCGTCGAGGTCGTCGGCCAGCGCCTCGCGGATCTCTTCGAGCAGCGCGTCGGCGGACGGCCCGTCCGGCCGGGAGACGGCGGCCCGCCAGCGCGCGAGCCGCTCGACCGCCTCGGCGAGCACGGAGTCGGTCCACTCCCAGTCGGCGCGGTAGTGGTGGGCGAGCAGCCCGAGCCGGATCGCCGCCGGGTCGACGCCGTCGCGGCGCAGCGTGGAGACGAAGACCAGATTCCCCTTGGACTTCGACATCTTCTCGCCGTGCAGCGCGACCATCCCCGCGTGCACGTACGCCTTCGCGTACGGGTACTCGCCGGTGAGCGCCTGGGCGTGCGAGGCGCCCATCTCGTGGTGCGGGAAGGCCAGGTCGGAGCCGCCGCCCTGGACGTCGAATCCCATGCCGAGGTGGTCGAGCGCGATGGCCACGCACTCGATGTGCCAGCCGGGGCGGCCGGGGCCGAGCGAGCCGCCGTCCCAGCTCGGCTCGCCCTCGCGGGCGCCCATCCACAGCATCGGGTCCAGCGGGTTCTTCTTGCCCGGCCGGTCCGGGTCGCCGCCGCGCTCGGCGGAGAGCGCGCGCATCGTGGCGGCGTCGAGCCCGGAGACCTTGCCGAAGTCGGGGTCGGCGGCGATCGAGAAGTACGTGTCGACGCCGAGTTCGTACGCCGCGCCCGCGTCCCGCAGCCGCTCGATCAGCGGGACGATGCCCGGAATGGCCTCGACCGCGCCGATGTAGTGGGCGGGCGGCAGCATCCGCAGCGCGGTCATGTCCTCGCGGAACAGCGCGGTCTCCCGCTCGGCCAGCTCGACCCAGTCGACGTCGGTCGCGTTGGCCCGCTCCAGCAGCGGATCGTCGATGTCCGTGACGTTCTGGACGTACTCCACCTGGCGCTTCGTGTCGAGCCACACGCGCTGCACGAGGTCGAACGCGTTGTACGTGGCCGCGTGCCCCAGGTGAGTGGCGTCGTAGGGGGTGATCCCGCAGACGTAGATCCGGGCCACCGGGCCCGGATCGATCGTCAGCGGCCCACCGGTCGCGGTGTCGTGGAGACGGAGTGCGCGTCCAGTGCCGGGAAGGGCGGGGACGTCGGAAGCGGGCCAGGCATGCATGTCATGAGATTAACCGTGCAGACGACTGGCAAACGAACCGGAGCTGGGGCAATGCCGGACGAGGCGGCTCGGGCGCGCTGCCGGAACGCTCTCCCGGACGGCCCGGAGCGCCCCGCTTCAGACCGGCGGCCAGGGGATCGACGGCCACTCGCCGCCGGGCTCGGGATGCACTCCCGACCGCAGCAGCCGCTCGGTCCTGGCCCGTACGGCGGCCGTCTCCGCGGGGGTGATCAGCTCGGCGAGCCGGTCGCCGAGAGCCCCCGACAGCTCCGCCTGGAGCTTGCGCAGTACGGCCACGGCCTCGTCCGGCAGCGGCTCGCCCGCCCAGCCCCACAGCAGGGTGCGCAGCTTGTCCTCGGTGTGGAACGTCACTCCGTGGTCGATGCCGTAGAGCCGCCCGTTGGCGGTCTGGAGCAGGTGGCCGCCCTTGCGGTCGGCGTTGTTGATGACGGCGTCCAGCACGGCCAGGCGGCGCAGGCGTATGTCGTCGGCGTGCACCAGCAGGGCGGTGCGGCCGTTCTCCAGCCGGGCCTCGACGACGGGCTTCCAGCCGGGGGCGGGCTCGGTGTCCTCGGTCAGCCCGAAGAGCTCCGGCTGCGCGGGGTCGGTGTCGGTGTCGGAGTTGGGGTCGGCGTCGGCGTCCGGGGCCTCGTCGGGGTCGGCTTCCGTATCCGTATCCGTACCCGAATCCGTGTCCGCGGTCAGGTCCGGCGGGTCGATCCAGAGCTGGACCATGCCCTCGCCGTACGGTCCGTCGCGCAGCACGGTGGGCGGCACCAGGCCCCAGCCGGTCGCCTCGGAGACCAGGTACGCGGCCACCTCGCGCTGGGCCAGGGTGCCGTCGGGGAAGTCCCACAGCGGGCGTTCCCCGGCCACCGGCTTGTACACGCAGGCGAGCGCGCGGCCCTCGTACTCGGTCTCGCAGAACAGCACGGCGTTGGAGGCGTCGCGCACCTGGCCGCGCACGGTCAGCTCGCCGTGGACGAGGGCCTCGGTGCCGGGGCTCAGGCCGACCTCCGGTACCCGTTCTGACGCGGGCATACGTGTCCTTCCGGGTCCAGGGGGAGGCTGCACAGCGGGCACGGCGGGCGCCCCGCGGAGACCACGTCGAGCGCGCGCTTGGCGAAGGAGCGGGCCTGGGCGCCGGTCAGCAGGACGCGCAGCAGCGGCGGGCCGTTCTCGTCGTCCTGGAGCAGCTCTTCCTCGGCCGCCTCCAGGTCGTCCTCGTCCTCACCGGACAGCTCGACCAGCGCCTGCGCCTCGATGACCATCCGCTCGTGGGCGCCGTCCCAGGCCAGGGCCATGGTGCCGACCCGGAACTCCTCCTCGACGGGGGCGTCCAGCGGGGCGGAGTCGGCCAGTTCCGCGGGGGCGACGGCGGGCACCGAGGCGTTGCCGCCCGACCTGCGCACCACCTCGTCCAGCAGCTCGTCCACCCGCTCGGCGAGCGCCGCGACCTGCGTCTTCTCCAGCGCCACGCTGGTGGTCCTGCCCGCCGCGGTGGCCTGGAGGAAGAAGGTCCGCTGACCCGGCTGGCCGACTGTCCCGGCCACGAAACGGTCCGGCTGCTCGTAGAAGAAGACCTGACGGGGCACGTCCCGCTCCGTTATCTCGACTGAATCGCTGCTTTGGCGCGATGCGTTCTGGTGGCATTCACTGGTTCCACTGCCGGTCCCCCACCCTACTGCGGAAGCTGATCACAGGGCGCCGGTGGAGCCTCCGACGACCGCGTCGTCCTCGTTGCCCTGCGGCCTGTCGTGCGGCTTGTCCCGCGGCGGGGGCGGGATCAGCGGGGTCAGGTCGCCGGTGTCGCCGAGGCGGAGCAGGAAGGGGCGGTACGGGGTGTAGCGGATGACGGTCACCGAGCAGGGGTCGGTGCTGATCCGCTGGAAGAGGTCCAGGTGCATGCCGAGCGCGTCGGCGGCCAGCGACTTGATGATGTCGCCGTGCGAGCACACCAGGTACAGCGCGTCGGGCCCGTGCTCGGCCTCGATCCTGGCGTTCCAGTCCCGTACGGCGTCCACCGCGCGGGCCTGCATCGCGCGCAGCGACTCGCCGTTCTCACCGGGGAAGACGGCCGCCGAGGGGTGCCGCTGGACGGTCGCCCACATCGGCTCCTCCGCCAGTTCTGCCAGCTTGCGGCCCGTCCAGTCGCCGTAGTGGCACTCGCCGACCCGCTCGTCGGTGTGCAGCGGCAGCTCGGGGCGCGTGTCGAGCAGCGGTCCTACGGTCTCCTGGCAGCGTTGCAGCGGACTGCACACGACGGCGGCGAGCGGCAGTGCGGCGAGTCGGGCGGCGAGCACGGTCGCCTGGGCCCGGCCGGTGTCGTCCAGGGCGACGCCAGGACTCCATCCGGCCAGCACTCCGTCGGCGTTGGCGGTCGACCGGCCGTGCCGGACAAGGATCACGGTGGGCATGTCCGCCACCGTAACCCTTCCGCCGCCGACCCGTTGTGCTGGGTGACGGCCGTGGCGGGGAAGATCCCCCCGAGCCCCCACCACGGCCGCTGAATTCCCTGCGATCCACTGCCCCCGGCCTAGCCCTCGCCGACTTGCCTCATAGGTAAGGTCTAGGGGTCGGGGGGCCCTTCAGTTTTCGGGCAGCAGTCGGGATGGCGAAGCAGGTGGAGATGTTCAGCAAGGCGACGAGGAGCCGTCCGAGCGCGCGCCGGAGTGGTCCGGCCGGCTCTGACTGGTCTCCGTACGGCCGCCTGGAGGACGCCGCCGACGCGTATTTCCTGCACGCGGACGTCGCGCTCGACGCCATCGAGGGTGTGCTGGGCCGCCGCCGCGTGCGCGGCTTCACCCTGGAGCGGGTGGTCGACCTGACCGAGGCGGGCACCTCGGTGTGGCAGGAGGCCGCGGTGTGCGACGGGCGGCGGCTGATCCTGTGGCACAGCGAGGAGTTGGCGGACGACAAGGCGCCGGGCGGCACCGTACTGGACTCGTCGGTGCAGGTGCTGCCGCTGGACTCGATCGGGCACGTCGGGATGCGCACCCTGGTCGGCCGCGACGAGGGCGGGCAGCGGATCGACCGCGGGGTCTATCTGGTGCTGGCCACCGCGATGCCGCACGAGATGAGCGCGGTGCAGGCCGACCCGGATTCGCCGCTGCCGGTCGCCTCCGCCAAATTCCGCCCCGAGGCGTTCCGTTTCAGCAAGTCCCTGGACGACGGCGGCGCCGGGCAGATAGCGCGACTCATCGCCTTCGGGCGGCTGTTGGGGCGGCTGGTACCGAGCTGAGCGCGGCGCTGGGCCGGGCCGTCATGAGGACGGGCTGAGCCGGGCCGTCATGAGGACGGGCGCTGGGCCGCGTCGAGGCGGGCGCCACGCACGGCCCCGCGCGCGTCGAGCGGCACGGGGCCATGACCGGCCCATCGGACCGACATCGGCACGGGGCCGTGGCCGGCCCCCTTCGGGCCGACCCGTCGCCACGTCCTCGCCTTACGCCCCCGCGAGCCCGGCACGCTCCAGCGCCTCGACGCCCGCCCGTACGCCCGCGATCCGCTCGTCCCGCGTGAATCCGGCGGGCGTGATGTTGAGCGTGGTGACCCCGGCGTCGGCGTACTCGCGCAGCCGGTCCGCGATCCGGTCGACCGTGCCGAGCAGGCAGGTGGAGTCGATGAGGTCCTGCGGCACGGCCGCCCCCGCGCCGTTCTTGTCGCCCGCCAGGTACTTGTCCTGGATCTCGGCGGCCTCCTTCTCGTACCCCATGCGCTGCGCGAGCTGGTTGTAGAAGTTCTGCTTGCGGCTGCCCATGCCGCCGACGTACAGCGCGGTGTACGGGCGGAAGATGTCGGCCAGCGCCGGGACGTCCTCGCCGAGGGCGAGCGGCAGGGTCGGGCTGACATCGAAGCCGTCCAGCGTCAGACCGGCCTTCTCGCGCCCGGCCCTGATGTGCCGCAGCGCGGTGTCCTCCAGGTGCGCGGCGGACGGGAAGATCAGCAGGGCGCCGTCGGCGATCTCGCCGGTCTGCTCCAGGTTCTTCGGGCCGATCGCGGCGATGTAGAGCGGGATGTGCTCGCGCTCGGGGTGCACGGTGAGCTTGATCGGCTTGCCGGGGCCGCCGGGCAGCGGCAGCGTCCAGTGCTCGCCCTCGTAGCTCAGCCGCTCGCGGGACATCGCCTTGCGGACGATCTCCACGTACTCGCGGGTGCGGGAGAGCGGCTTGTCGAACTTGACGCCGTACCAGCCCTCGGAGACCTGCGGGCCCGACACGCCGAGACCGAGGCGGAACCGGCCGCCGGACAGCGAGTCCAGGGTCGCGGCGGTCATCGCCGTCATCGCGGGGGCACGCGCCGGGATCTGGAAGATCGCCGAGCCGACGTCGATCCGCTCGGTCTGCGCGGCGACCCAGGAGAGCACGGTGGGGCCGTCGGATCCGTACGCCTCGGCGGCCCAGCACACGTCGTAGCCGAGCCGGTCCGCCTCCTGGGCGACGGCGAGGTTGTCCGCGTCCATCCCGGCGCCCCAGTAGCCGAGGTTGATCCCGAGCCGCATACCGCTCCTCTTTCCGCCGCCGTGTCGTCGCTGTCGCGTCGTCGCTCTCGCGTCCGTCGCTGTCAGGTCTTCGCTGTCATGTCACCGCCGTCGTCCGCCGACATACTGGCGAGTAACGTCGTTGTACCTCCGGACTGTAGCGCCCCGCCGCGGCACGGGGCCCTGTCAGGTACGTCACTGCCGCCCATTCGGCCGGTGCGGGCAGTAATCTCAGCGCCCATGGAGCATAGGCACCTGGGCCGCACCGGGTTGCGCGTGTCCCGACTCGGTCTCGGCACGCTCACCTGGGGACGCAACACCGGCGAACGCGACGCCGCCGACCAGCTCAAGGCGTTCTGGGACGCCGGGGGCAGCCTGGTCGACACGGCGGACGTGTACGCCGACGGCGGCGCCGAGTATCTGCTCGGGCGGCTGATCGAGGATCTCGTGCCGCGGGCCGATCTGGTGATCTCCACCAAGGCGGGCAGCGTGCCGGACCCCGACCGGCGGTTCGACGCCTCGCGCGGACACCTGCTGTCCGCGCTCGACGCGTCCTTGCAGCGGCTGGGCACGGACTACGTCGACCTCTGGCAGGTGCACGCCTTCGACCCCGGTACGCCCACGGAGGAGACGCTCCAGGCGCTGGACATCGCCGTCAGTTCCGGCCGCGCGCGCTACGTCGGCGTCTCCAACTTCTGCGGCTGGCAGCTCGCCAAGGCCGCCGCGTGGCAGCTCGCCGCGCCCGGGCGGACGCCGCTGGCCAGTACGCAGATGGAGTACTCGCTCCTCCAGCGGGGCGTGGAGCGCGAGGTGCTGCCCGCCGCGATCGACCTCGGGGTCGGCCTGCTGCCCTCCTCGCCGCTCGGCCGCGGTGTGCTCACCGGCAAGTACCGCAACGGCACGCCGCCCGAGTCGCGCGGCGGCTCCGACGACATGGCCGCCTTCGTCGCCCCCTACCTCGACGAGACCGCCCGGCTCATCGTGGACGCCCTCGCGATAGCGGCCGACGGCCTGGCGGTCTCCCCGCTGCACGTCGCCCTCGCCTGGGTACGCGACCGGCCCGGTGTCGCCGCCCCCATCCTCGGCGCGCGCAACGCGCAGCAGCTCATCGCCTCGTTGTCAGTGGAGGCGCTTACGCTTCCGGAAGAGATCTGCCTGGCGCTCGACGACGTGTCAGCACCCCTGCACCGCTATCCGGACCACGACTGGAGCACGCTCTGAACGGCACGCAAGCCTCCCGCCGGTCCACCACCCCACGGAGGCCGCAGTGACCGAATCCCCCACTCCCCCGCCCCGCGCGGACACCCCGCCGCCGAGCGGCCCCGCCGGAGGCCCGGCGAACCCACCGGCCGCCGCGGACGGCCCGTCCTCCGGGGGCGGCTCGCGGACGGCCCCGCAGGAGCGGCCCACGGGCACGGCGTCCGCCGCGGTGCCGGGGAGCCGTGCCGCCGCCAAGCCGGTCGCCGACGTGGCCGCGCTGGCCGCCGCCGTCCGCTCGATCGAGCGCGGCGACAATCCGGCGGCGCCCGCGCCGCGCGGTGACGCGGCCGAAGCCCGCCGCAAGCGGCGCGAGGCGATGGCGGCGGAGGCCGCCACCATGCAGGCCGCGGAGGCGGCGGAGGTCGGCGCCGGTGCCCCGGCGGGGACGGACGGCGCGGACGGCGCGCCGGAGGCCGACGCGGAGGCGACAGACGACGCCCAGTCGTCCGTGGAGGCGACGGACGGGGGCGGGGACGAGGACGGCGCCGAGGAGCCGTCAGGGGCCGGAACGGAGGCGTCCGAGACGGGAGTTACGGCCCCGGACGCGGGGGCGGACGGACCCGCGTCGGGAGCCACGGGTCCTGCCTCGGGGCCGCGGCCGTCCGCCGGGGCCGACGCGCCCCAGAGCGAAGTCACAGGCCCCGGCACCGCTCCGCAGGCATCGGCCGGGGCCGATGGCCCTCAGGACGGGCGCGAGGGCCACGGCGAGGCGCAGACGGCCTCCGGGGCGGGCGCGGCGGCCGGTGTCGAGGCGCGGCCTCGGGCCGGGGCGGGCGCGGCGTCCGGCGGCGGGGCGGCTTCGGCCGGGGCGCGGGTGCGCGAGGGCGGCTTGCGGAAGGCGGCCGTTGATCCGGCGGCCGTCGCGGCGGCGAAGGCCGCGCTGGAAGAGGGCGGCGCGCCAGGGGAGTTGGCGGAGGCGGCGGTCAGGGCGCTCGGGGAGCGGGCGGGCGAGGCACTGCGGGAGGACCCGTGGCTGGTGCTCGGCCTGCCCGGCGTACGGGTGGAACCGGCGGACACCTTCGCCCGCGCGCTGCTCGGCGCGCAGTGCCGCCCGGACGACGAGCGGCGGGCGAACGCGCTGGTCGGCTGGCTGCTGGAGCGCGCCGCCGAGAAGGGGCACACAGCCCTGCGGTCGGCAGAACTACAGGCGGAGCTGGCGGCCCGCGCCGTACCGGACCCGGCGGCGGCCGTGGCCTCCGCCGTGGCCGACGGCCAGGTGCTCGTCTTCCCCGAGCACCCCGCGACGGCCTCGGAGGCCGCGAACGAGGAGGAGGACGAGGACGGCGCGGCGGACGTACCGCTGCTGATCGGCCTCGACCGGTACGCGCTGGCGGAGGAGAGCCTGGCGGACGGCTGTGTGCGGCTGCTGCGCTCCTTCGAGGGCGACCACGGCACGGACTGGGAGAAGGCCGCAGCGGGCGCGCCGTCGAAGTCGGCGGCGGAGTTGATCAGGGCCGCCGCGGGCAGCGGCCTGGTCGTGCACTCCGGCGGCGAGGCGGCCCGCGAGGAGCCGACCGCCCTGGTGGCCGCGGCGCGCGCGGCGGGCCTGCGGGCGTACGCCGCCGCGTACACGGCGAACGGCAGGCGGCGGCTGGCCGAGGCCCTCGGCGAGGACGCGGCCGTGACGGTCGAGGCACTGCTGGCCGGTACGCAGGGCCCCGGCAGGTCCGGCGACGGTGCCCTCGCCCTGGACCTGCTCGCGGTGCTCGACGCCCAGCAGTTGGGCATCGAGGAGGCCGCCTCGCTGGTGGAGGCGGTGCCGGACGGCGCCCGGCTGGTGTTCAGCGGCGACGAGCACGCGATGTGGTCGGCGGGCCCCGGTCTGGCCTTCGCCGACATGCTGGCCGCCAAGTCCTGCCCGCGGGTCGCCTCCCGCACCCCGGACCCCGGCCCGATCGGCGAGCTGGTCTCGCTCATCGGCATCGGCGAACTCGCCCCGGTCGAGGCCCCGGACAAGGAGGTCGTCGTCGTCCCCGTACGCGACCCGCGCGAGGCCGTGCACCGTACGGTGCAGCTCGTCGCCGACTCCGTACCGCGCGCCATCGGCGTACCGGCGGAGCGGACCCAGGTGATCACGCCGGGGCACGGCGGCGCGGTCGGCACCCGCGTGCTCAACGCGGCGCTCAAAGAACGGCTGAATCCCGGCCCCGGCCGCTTCGCCGGTTTCGACCCCGGCGACCGCGTCGTCCACGTGCCGGTCCCCGGCCGTACGCTGCCCGGCACGGTCGTCGGCGCGGAGCCGGACGGACTGCGGCTGGAGTGCGAGGACGGGCCGGTGCTGGTGCCGCGCGCGGACGTGGCGACGACCGTACGGCACGCCTGGGCGATCACCGGGCACCAGGCGGCCGGGATGCGCTGGCCCGCGGTCGTGGTGGTCGTACCGGGCGACGCGGGGCCGCTGCTCACCCGCTCCTGGGTCTACACGGCGTTCGCCCGCGGCGAGCGGCACCTGTCGGTCGTCCAGGGCGCGGATCAGGGCCTGGCCCAGGCCGTGGCCGGTCCCCAGGCCGCGCCGCGCACGACCCGGCTGGTGACCGTGCTGCGGGAGCTGGCCGCCGACTGACGGGCGGCGCGGGCCCCGTACGGCTCAGCCGCCGCCCACCGGCCCGGCGGCCCCGTACGGCTCAACCGCCGCCCACCGGCCCGGCGCGCCCGTACGGTCCCGTCCCGCCGCCCACCGGCTCCGGACGCGCCTGGGGGCGGACAGCGCCCGCTGTCCGCCCCCTCCTGGCGCTCGGGCGACCCGCTCAGTCCGGGTCGAGCACGCTCAGCTCGTCGTCGAAGACGGCGCTCACGTCGAAGCGGCAGATGACGAGCTGCGGGTCGGCCTGCTCGAAGGGCGCGTCCAGCCACTCCCCCGGTTCCGCGGCCTCCGGCACGGCCGACACCCACACCGTGGAGTCGCCCTCCTCCAGGCCGAACTCCTTGTGGCGCTGGGCGATCTCGTCCGGCTCGTACTCGCCGAAGATCACCCCGACCGCCGCGTTCACCGTGGCGTCCGCCGCGCCGTCGCCGTCATCGGCCCTTCTGGCCTGCGCGAACAGCCGGGTGGGCTCAACGATCGTGTAGTCGCGGCGGATCAGCACACTGATGGCCTCCGGGTCCTCGGGACCGGTGTACTCCGGCAGTGAGTCGCCCGCGGGCACCTCGAAGGGAGTCACCTCGTCGTAGGTGTCGTACAGCAACTCGTCATACGACTCGGCGGCCGAAGCCAGCGACTCGAACGCCGCGTAGACGGCGGGATCGTCTTCGCCCGTACGGTTCTCGATCGCCTCGAGGTGGCGGTCCAGCGCGGCCTTGACCGCCTCGACAGCGGCTCGGACCTCGGCAACGGTGGGCTGCACGTCATCAGACATGAGGCAGACGCTATCCGCACCGGGGCGTTGCCCGCACAATAGATGCGATGCCGGAATACGAATTCAGAGAGATGTACGTCGCACGCGGGGTCTCCCGCAAGGACGCGACACGACTGCTCACGGACGAGGCCGAGTACGGGCACTGGGAACTGGACCGGGTGCGCCTCTACCCCGACGGCAGCCGCAGGGTGCGGTTGCGCCGCCGGATCATCCGCCAGGTGCGGGCCACATGGTGAGACGCGCGACGGTGGGACGCGGGGTCCGCCGCAGACACGGCCCGGCCCCGGAGCGCGGCATACGCGCTTCCGGGGCCGGTTCCGACGGTTCGGACCACAGGGGTTCCGAACGCCTTCGGACTACTTGTTGACGCAGTAGTTGCCGAAGGCCGGGTTGAGCAGACCGATCACGGAGACCGTGTTGCCGCACAGGTTCACCGGCACGTGCACGGGGATCTGGATCAGGTTGCCGGACAGCACACCGGGCGACTGCACAGCGGCGCCCTGGGCGCCGGAGTCGGCGACAGCCATGCCCGCACCCGCGAGCACGAGACCGCCGGTGACAGCCGCAGCGGCTACGACCTTCTTGATCATTTTCTTCCTCCTGATTGACAAGTGCGGTCCCAGCCGCGGACCACACACGTCGTAACGAAGCCGGAGGAATAGAGCTACGAAAGCACTGGATCATTCACTCGTCCCAGCGATCCGGGCCGCCCGTACTCGTACGGGCGGCCGAACCGTCAGCAGTTCTCGATGAAACGATCGAGCACCCGGACCCCGAACCGCAGGCCGTCCACCGGCACCCGCTCGTCAACACCGTGGAACATCCCGGCGAAGTCCAGCTCCGGCGGGAGCTGGAGCGGCGCGAAGCCGAAGCAGCGGATGCCCAGGTCGTCGAAGGACTTCGCGTCGGTGCCGCCGGAGAGCATGTACGGCACGGCGCGCGCGATCGGGTCCTCCGCCTTGAGGGCGAGCTGCATGGCGTCCACCAGGGAGCCGTCGAAGTCCGTCTCCAGCGCCTTGTCGGAGTGCACCGACTCGCGCTTGACGCGCGGGCCGAGGATCCGGTCGAGGTCGGCCAGGAACTCCTCCTCGTAGCCCGGCAGGAAGCGGCCGTCGACGTGGGCGGTGGCCTGGCCGGGGATCACGTTCACCTTGTAGCCCGCGCCGAGCATCGTCGGGGCCGCGGTGTTCCGCAGGGTCGTGCCGATCATCTTGGCGACGCCGCCGAGCTTGGCGAGCGTCGTCTCCATGTCCTCCGGGTCCAGCTCCACCCCGAAGGCGTCCGACAGCTCGTCGAGGAAGCCGCGGACGGACTTGGTGACGCGGACCGGGAACTCGTGCCTGCCGAGGCGCCCGACGGCCTCGCACAGCTCGGTGATCGCGTTGTCGTTGTTGGTCATCGAGCCGTGCCCCGCGGTGCCGTCCACCGTGAGCCGCATCCAGTGCATGCCCTTCTGGGCGGTCTCGATCAGGTACAGCCGCAGGTTCTCGTTGACGGTGAAGGAGAAGCCGCCGACCTCGCCGATCGCCTCCGTCACGCCCTCGAAGAGGTCGGGGTGCTTGTCGACCAGGTGCCGGGCGCCGTACACACCGCCCGCCTCCTCGTCCGCGACGAAGGCGAGCACGATGTCGCGCGGCGGCTTGCGCCCGCTGCGCAGCCGGTCGCGTACGACCGCCAGCGTCATCGCGTCCATGTCCTTCATGTCGACCGCGCCCCGGCCCCACACGCAGCCGTCGGCGATCTCGCCGGAGAACGGGTGGTGCGTCCAGTCGTCCGCGTTGGCCGGGACCACGTCGGTGTGCCCGTGGATCAGCAGCGCGGGCCGCGAGCGGTCCTCGCCCTCGATCCGCGCCACCGTGGACGCCCGGCCCTGGTGCGACTCGAAGATCCGCGGTTCGAGGCCCACCTCGGCGAGCTTCTCCGCGACGTACTCCGCCGCCGCCCGCTCTCCCGGCCCCGAGTGGTCGCCGTAGTTGCTGGTGTCGATCCGGATCAGCTCACTGCACAGGTCGACGACCTCGTCCTCGCCCGTGACCGTCCCGTTCTCCGCCCTGCCCGGCCCCGACTCGCTCACGCTGTCTCCTCGCTCGTTGCCTGCCGCGTCCGCCCACCACCCGGGCGACCGCGGCCGATGCCTCCCCCCATCCTCCCCCGACACCCCCACCCCGCCCAAGGCTCCCCTCCGGGCCCTCACCCCGGGCCCCGCGCACAGCCCCTTCATCGGCCCCCTCGGCCCGCTCCGCGCCCGTGATCGACGTGACCGGATCTTTGCTATGGTTTACCTCGTCGCCACGGCCCATAGGCCGAGGTGACACACCCCGTCCGGGTGGCGGAATGGCAGACGCGCTAGCTTGAGGTGCTAGTGCCCTTTATCGGGCGTGGGGGTTCAAGTCCCCCCTCGGACACATCTTCTCTCTTTACAGGGCCGCCTTCGGGCGGCCCTTTTCGGTGTCCGGCGCGCGGGCTCCTGCGGTGTCCGGCGCGCGGCGGCGCCGTGGGGGTGGAGGGCCGGGCGGGGAGTCATCTCCACCCTTGGTTCCACCCATGGGTCCAGGTGCTTCGTGCCTGGTCGCAGCAGTCTTGGGGGCATGACATCGACCGAGTGGATCACCGACATCGCTCTTCTCCTCGTCGTCTTCCGGCAACTGCGGGAAGGCCGACTCGACCTCAAGACCTTCCTGATCCCGCTGGGCATCGTGGCCTTCGTCGCGAACTCGTACCTGGACACCATTCCCACCGCGGGCAACGACCTGGTGCTCATCGGAGTGCTGATGAGCGTGGGCGCCGCGCTCGGCGTCGCCGGCGGCATCTACACCCGCGTCCGGACCGTCGACGAGCACGTCCTGATCAAGGCCGGCGCCGTGTCGGCGATCTTGTGGGTCGTCGGCATGGGGGCGCGGATGGGCTTCCAGTTGTGGACCGAGCACGCGGGCGGCGCCCACCAGGTCGCCCAATTCAGCGTCGCCCACCACATCACCAGCGATCAGGCGTGGGTCGCGGCGTTCGTACTGATGGCGCTCACCGAAGTCGTGACGCGGCTCGCCACCATCTTCATACGGAGCCGGATGCAGATGACGCCGCGCACCGTGCCCGTCCTCAGCCGCAGGGCCTGACCGTGCGTTATGTTCTCCCCGTGCCCGCGACAGACAGCCCCCCGCCTCCTGGGAAGACCGTGGCCCAGGAGGCGGGGGCGCGGCAGGTGCCGGGACAGGACCCGTGGATGCAGTGGGCGATGACCCTCGGGGTCGTCGTCGCCGGAGTCCTGACGATCCGCCCCCTGGGCTTCAGCGGCCGGGGGCTGGTCGTCGCCGTCCTGCTCGTGATCAACTCGGCGGTGCTGCTGGCCCGGCGCCTGCCCGAGGACAGGATTCCCCAGGGCCTCGTGCTCCCGTGGCTGACGGTCGGCATCGCCGCGGCGGTCGCCCTGATCGGTGTCAGCCGCAGCGGTACGGGCTATCTCTTCGCCTTCTTCCTCGCCGGTCACATCGGATACCGGCTGGAGACCAGACCGGCTCTCGTCCTCGCCGGGATCTGCAGTCTGCTCTGCGGCGGGGTGCTGTACTTCCGTCTCGGTCCCGGGCACGACGAGCTGCCCTGGGTGCTCGGTCTGGCCACCGGCACTCCGGTGCTGGTGGGCATACTCAACCGCAGCCAGCGCCAGGCCGTACAGGCGGTGATCGCGGCGGCCGAGTCGGCGGAGCGCGCCGCGCGGGCCGAGGCGCGGACGGCCGCGCTGACCGAGCGCAGCCGGATCGCCCGGGACGTGCACGATGTGCTGGCGCACTCGCTGGCCGGGATCAACATGCAGTTGGAACTGGCCGACGCGCTGCTCGACACCGGGGACCTGGAGAAGGTCAGGGAGGCCAACGACAAGGCCCACGGTCTGGTGCGGGAGAGCCTCAAACAAGCGCAGTGGACGGTGCACGCGCTGCGCGAGGACTCGCTGCCGCTGCTGGAGAGCCTGACGGCGATGCTGGAGTCGTCGGGGCACCGCGATGTCCTGACCGTCACCGGGACCGCACGTGAGGTCCCGGCCCGGGTGGTCCAGAATCTCCTGCGTATCGCTCAGGAGTCGCTGACCAACGCCGCCCGGCACGCTCCCGGCGGCGATGTCGGTGTGGAGCTGACGTACGCCGCCGCGTCGATCACGCTGGCGGTGCGCAACGGCCCCGCCACGCGCGAGGTGAACGCGGTGGTCGGCAGCGGCATGGGGCTGATCGGAATGCGCGAACGCGTCGCCCTGCTGGGCGGGACGGTGACGGCGGGACCGGTCACGGCCGGTCCCGACCAGGGCGGCTGGAAGGTGGAAGCAGTGATTCCGGTATGACCGAACCGACCGAGAGGCCGCGGCGGCTGAGGGTGGTCGTCGCCGACGACCAGGCCGCCGTACGGGAACCGCTCGCCGCGGTGCTCGGGCTGTCCGAGGACATCGACGTCGTCGCGTCCGCCGCGGACGGGAGCCAGGTGCTGGCGGCTGTCGCCGCCGGGCCGGTGGACGTGGTGCTGATGGACCTGCGCATGCCGGTGATGGACGGGATCGAGGCGACCCGGCGGCTCGGCGAGGAGCACCCGGACGTGGCGGTGGTCGTACTGACCACCTTCGCCGACGACGACTCGATCCTCGGCGCGCTGAGCGCGGGCGCCCGCGGTTATCTGACGAAGAACGCGGGGCGCCAGGACATCATCCGGGCGATCCGTGCCGCCGCCGCGGGGCAGTCGGTGCTCGACCGCGAGGTGCAGAACCGGTTGCTCGCCTCCGTCAGGACCAAGGCCCCGATGGTGGGCCAGGCCCTGCCGGAGGACCTCACACCCCGCGAACGCGAAGTGCTCGCGCTGATCGGCCAGGGCCTGCCCAACCGCGGCATCGCCGAGAAGCTCTTCATCAGCGAGGCCACCGTCAAGACCCACATCAACAACCTCTTCGCCAAAGCCGCGATCCGCGACCGCGCCGACGCCGTCCGCCGCGCCATCGAAGCGGGCCTGACCTGACCCGGGCGGGGAGCCGGGGCTGGTGGGGCGGCGGGTGGGGGGACGGGTGGGGGGACGGGGGGCCACTAGCATGTGGGCATGTGGGCGTATGTACCGGCGGTGTTGTTCTTTCTGGGGTTCTGTGTCGGAGTGCTGCGGGAGCGGCGTCGGTTCAGCAATGCGATTCTGCTCGGGCTTTCACCCGTCTTCGCGCTGGGTGCGTGGCTGTTTGACATAGGCAGGGAACACCCGACGTTGGGCAATGATCTCGGGGTGGCGCTGCTGACGCTCATGGCGGTGGGCGTGGTCGCCATGTCGTGGTTTCTGATTTCCAACGGCGTCGCCATGGTGCGGAAAGAGGGCAGAAGTCCGGCCAATCTGCTGTCCCTGCTGGCCGGGTTCGCGCTGCTGGCGCTCATAGCGCTGTTGATCACCGCGGTGGTGATGCACACCCGCGCGCTGCTCGTGGTCGCGGGGACGGCCACCGTCCTCGCGGGGTATGTCGTCTTCCTCTTCCTCTGTTTCATCGTCTACGGGTCGCTCTACGGATGGTTGACCGTCCGCCGCAAGACCGACTACGTCGTGGTTCTCGGCTCGGGGCTCATCGGCGGCACCAAGGTGCCGCCCCTGCTGGCCAGCCGCCTCGACCGGGCCCGTACGGTGCACCAAAGGCTCTCCTCGCGCGGCAGGCGGCCGGTGCTGCTCACCTCCGGCGGACAGGGCCCGGACGAGAAGCTGCCGGAGTCGCACGCGATGGCCGACTACCTTGTGGCGCAGGGTTTTCCGGCGGATCTGATCGAACGCGAGGACCGGTCGACGACCACCGAGGAGAATCTGCGCTTCAGCAAGTCCATCATGGAGCGGAACAAGGCGGACTACCGCTGCGTCGTCGTCACGAACAATTACCATGTCCTGCGCGCCGCGGTGACCGCGCGGCGGCTGGGCGTCAGAGGACATGTCGTGGGGGCGCCGACCGCCGCGTATTTCTGGCCGAGTGCGACCATTCGCGAATTCGTCGCGATGCTCATGACGTATTGGCGCACCAATCTCACCATCTGCCTCCTCGTTTTCGCGGGAGGCTTCTTCATCTGGTGGCTGAGCTGACTGCCGGACGGGCCCCGCGTCCGCGACGGCCGCTCGCCGGGCGGCTCGTCACCGCAGATTCAGCCGCTTCATGACCTGAGGGTCGAGGGCGCCCGCGCGGCGCCGGAAGGCCGAGACGGGCACGCGCCGCAGCTCGTTGGTCTCCAGATAGCTCTGCCGGCCCCGGGCGTCGTCGACGGTGCCCGCGGGAAGCGGTACGACTCCGGGCAGCTCCTCGTGGTGCTGAGAGGTGATCTTGGCGACCCGCGCGGTCCCGCCGCGCACCGAGACGACCAGGCAGGGACGGTCCTTCGAGCCGGCCGTGTCCTCGTACGGCACGTCCGCCCACCACACCTCGCCCCTGCGCGGCGCGGCGCCGCCGCCGGACGCGCCGCCCGACCGCCGTACGGGGGCTTCTCCGCTACGCCGCACGCGTCCGGCCGCCACCACGGCGGCCACCAGCGCCACGACGACCACGGCGCCCAGGACGACCCACATCGGCGTGCTCATCGGCTTCTCCTCTTCCTGTACGGGTGTGCGGACGAATGTACGGACGGCAGGACCGTGCGACACCTGCCCCGGTCGTGCGCCGCGACAGCGGTGAGTAGTGGCATGCTTGCGCTGTGGACACAGCGAAACTTGAACTGGCAGCGCACCGCTACGCCGAGGCCGAGGACGCCCTCCAGGCGGCGGCGATCGACCTCAAGGCCGAGAGCGCGGCGGTCCTCGCCAAGGGCGGCGACGAGCACGAGGTGGCGGACGCCGTCGGCCGCCCGCCCGAGGAGATCCGCGAGCTGTGAGCCGCGCGGTCCGCCTTCCGGCGCCGCTCAGACCTCGCGCCACCGCGCGTTGGCCCAGGAGAACAGCCCGAAGGCGATCAGGCCGACCGCGATGAGCACCAGCAGCCACGGGCCGACCGGCGTGTCGGCGAACGAGCGCAGCGTGTCGTCCATGCCCTTGGACTTGCCCGCCTGGTGCTTGACCGCCGCGGCCACGGCGAATCCGCCGGCCGTGCCGAACAGCACGCCTCGCGCGGTGCCGCCGAACATGCCGAGGAAGTCCACGGCCTGGCGCTGGCGCCGCGACATCTGGCCCATCTTCAGGTGCTTGTGGAACTTGCGCATGAGGGCACGGACCGCGATCCACACACCGACGCAGAAGACGGCGACACCGGCGACGGCGACGATCCACTGGCCGCCCGGCCAGTCGAGCACCTTGGCCGTCACGTCGTCGGTCCTCTTGTCGGTCGACCCGCTGCCGCTGCTCTTCTCACCGGCCGCGTAGGCGAGCACGGAGTACGAGACGAAGGCGTAGAAGACGCAGCGGCCCGCGGCCATCGCGCGCTTGGTGGGCTTGTCGCCGTCGGGTCCCGCCTGTCCGAAGGCCGCTTCCGACAGCCGCCACAGGGCCATTCCGGCCAGGGCTATGCCCAGCAGCCACAACAGGACGTCCCCGAACGGCTTGTGCGCGATCTCGGCGAGCGCGCCGCCGCGGTCGGCCTGTTGGCCTCCGGCGTCGGAGAAGGCGATGCGCACCGCCAGTGCGCCCACCAGGATGTAGATCACCCCTCGGGCCGCGAACCCCGCGCGGCCCGCGACGGCGACCGCCTTGCTGTCGGCCGCGCGTCTGGCGTTGTGACGGCCCGTCGATGCTGCTGCTTGCGTCTTCACACAGGCCGACTTCCCCGATCGGCGGAGTTGAGGCACCCGCTATGGAACGACGTCCTTCGCGTCCCCCGAACCGTCCTGCGCGGGTAGCCCGACGCCGGGCGGCGGCGTACCGGATGCCGTATCCGTCGCCGTACCGGTGGGCGAGGGCACGGTCGGCGGGTCGAACCTCACCTCGACGTGCTGGAAGCCCTTGAAGACCTCCGTGGCGGCGTACGAGGTGTACACCTCGCGGTCCGCGCGGCTGAGCACCACATTGTCGGTGAACGGGGTGAGCAGGCTGCGCGGCCAGAGCCGCCGGGCCCGCACCGCCGCCACCTCAGCGGTGAGGACGAAGATCAGCGCGCCCAGGTAGATCCACGTGATCAGGCCGAGGACGATCCCGAACAGCCCGTACGTGGCGGTCGCCCCGCGCAGCTCGTGCCGGACGTAGTACGTGCCCGCCCACTGCACGAACTGCCAGGCCAGCGCGGCGGCCAGCGCCGTACCCGCCGAGGAGCGCAGCCGTACGGTGCCGACCGTGAAGTAGCGGTACGCGAACAGGAGCAGGCCGGTGTTGACGGCCGTGGACAGTACGGTCGCCGCGATCCGCAGCAGCACGACGGGGTGGACGCCGAACGCGCGGGCGTCCGACGCGAGCGAGGTCAGCGCGGTGGTGGCGGCCAGGCCCACGCCGAAGACCCCTACCACCAGCAGGCTGCGCAGCCGGGAGCGCAGCGGGTTCGGCCGGTCGTGGCGCGGCACGGCCCAGATCTTCAGCAGAGTGTTCTGCGCGGCCTGGGCGACACCGAGCGCGCCGTACAGGCCGCCGATCACACCGGTGACGACCGCGAGCGTGTTGCCGTGGAACGACCGGATGTTCTCGCCGATCTGATCGCCGATCACCGGGAACTGGTGCAGGGCCGAGTCGACGACCTGCTTCTGGAAGTGCGCGTCGTTGTGCAGCAGGAAGCCGAGCACCGACACCAGGAGCAGCAGCACGGGGAAGACCGACAGGAAGGCGTAGTAGGCGATCAGCGCCGTGAGGTAGCCGCCCTGGTCCTCGCCGAATTTGTACACCACCGCCAGCGGCAGCCCGATCCAGGTGTGCTCGCGCTGATAGGCGTCGAATCTTCGGACCATGCCCACGATCGCCACCACTTCGTCGTCGTCGGGCCTGCCGCCGCACGTCACGCGGCTTGGTCCCTGTCACGGCGGTTTCCCCGTGAGCGCCGGTACAGACCACGGGTCAGGAGGCGGGCCGTGGAGGTGACCTTCGTCTCCTGCGGGTGACCGGTCCCTGACCTCCTGCGGCCCCCGCCCGCGGTCTCCGGTGCGCTGTGCGGTCACAGCCAGCCGCGCTCGCGGGCGAGGCGCGCCGCGACATGGCGATTCTCGGCGCCGACCTTGGTGGCGGCGGACGACAGGTGGTTGCGTACGGTGCCGACCGAGAGCATCGCGCGGGCGGCGATGTCGGCGACGGGCGCCCCCTCCTCGGCCATGGCGAGCAGTTCCGCCTCGCGGGGCGTCAGCGGGGAGTCGCCCGCGGTGATGGCGTCGGCGGCCAGCTCCTGGTCGACATAGCGTCCGCCGTCGTGCACGGTACGGATGATGCGGGCGAGCTGCTGCGCGGAGACGGTCTTGGGTACGAAGCCGCGCACCCCCGCGCTCAGCGCGCGCTTGAGGGCCCCGGCCCCGGCGTGGCTGGTCACGATCATCGTCGCGCAGTCGGGGAGTTCGGCGCGCAGGTGTTCCGCGACGCTGATTCCGTCGCCGCGCGGCATCTGGAGGTCGAGGACGGCGACGTCCGGCCGGTGGGCCCGTGCCATGGCGAGGGCCTCGTCGCCGGAGCCCGCCTCGGCGGCGACGAGGATGTCGTCCTCCAGGGCGAGCAGCGAGGCGAGCGCTCCGCGGATGAGGTGCTCGTCGTCGGCGAGCAGGACCCTGATCATGGTGTTTCCTCCCACGGGATGGTCACGGTCAGGCGGAAGACGCCGGCGGAGCGTTCGCTGGTCGTGAGTGTGCCCTGGAGCTGCGTCAGACGCTCTTCGAGTCCGGCGAGACCGCTTCCGCCGGGTGTGGTCCCGTCCGCGGAGGCCGCGTCCGCCGTGCGGCTGCCCGCCGTGGTGGCGGGCCCGTGGCCGCCTCCCGCGCTCCCCGCGCGGTGGCCGCGCCCGCCCCGGTGGTCGCTGCCGTCGTTCTCCACGACCAGCGTGACAGCGCCCTCGCCGGTGTCGCGCAGGGACACCTCGCAGCGGGTGGCGTGCTGGGCGTGGCGCAGCACATTGGTGACGGCCTCGCGGATGACCCAGCCGAGCGCGGTCTGGATGTCGTCCGGGAGGCGGGCGGCGGGACCGTCGCTGATACGGCAGGGAATCCCGGCGGCCTTCAGGACCTCGCGGGCCCCCGCGAGTTCGGTGTGCAGGTCCGCGGTGCGGTATCCGCGCACGACGGAACGGATCTCGCGCTGGCTGTCCTGCGCGATGCGCTGCACCTCGTACATCAGGTCGACGGCCTCGGGGCTGCCGCGTTCCGCGAGCTTCGCCGCCAGTTCGCTCTTCAGGGCCACCACGGCGAGGTTGCGTCCGAGGATGTCGTGCAGGTCGCGGCCGAAGCGCAGGCGTTCCTCGGCCACGGCCAAGCGGGCCTGGGTCCCGCGGGCCGCGGCCAGCTCCTCGATCAGGAGCACGCTCCAGCCGGAGGCCCGCAGGGCGAGGGCCATGAACGGGACGAGGAACAGGGTCCCGCCGACGACCACCGCCAGCGACTCCCCGCGCAGTCCGGTCGCGAAGACGGCGACCAGCGAGCCCAGCGTGACGGTCGAGACCAGGGCCGTACCCGCCCGCAGGGACAGCGCCAGCATGGGCGGGCCCGCGTAGAACATCATCAGCCACAGCACGTACGGCGCGAGGTCCTTCCCCTCGACGCGGTCCTTCGCCTGCAACACGCAGCCGACCGCGACGGCGGCGACCGTGACGGCGGTGTAGAGGGCGGCCAGCAGGTACGGCCGGGGCGCCAGGCCGATGTAGGCGCGGAGTCCGGCGCGGGAGAGCAGTGCCTGGACGACGACGTGGGCAGCGCCCAGGACAGCGACCGCGATCCAGAGCGGGCCCACGTCGTTCGTGACGACCCACAGCGTCCACAGGCCCGCCTCGAACAGGGCGAAGCAGGAGAGGGAGTTCAGGGTGTAGCGACGGTAGCGGTCCGTGCCGTGCCGGTGGCCGAGCCACTCCACCCAGCTCTGCACGCTCGCCAGCCCGGCCGTTCCCGTGGGTCCCGTCGTGGTCCCTGTGGTTCCCGCAGTCACCGTCGCCCCTTCGTCCCTTCGTCCTTCGAGTCCTTCGGTCCTTCGAATCCTTGAGTCCTACGAGTCCTACGTGTCCTACGTGTCCGGCGCCGTGCGCGCCCGGCCTTCCCGTCGGCCGCGCGGACGCCCAGCGCCGAGGCTCGGCGCTCAATGCCGATGCCCGGCGCTCAGTGCCGAGGCTCCCAACGGAACCACTTCCGCACGCCGAGCACGGCCACGCCGATCCACACCAGCGCCGTGAGAGTGAGCCGGAGCTGGTCCGTCCCGTCCACATTCCCCGTCCAGCCGCCGCGCAACAGGTCCATGACCGGGGTGAACGGCAGGAACGCGCCGATGCGCGCCACCGTGTCCGGCAGGGTGTCGCGGGGCAGGAACATCCCGGAACCGGCCATGCTCACCAGCATGAACGGCAGAAAGGTCAGTTGGGCGCTCTCAGCCGTCTGGGTGAAGGCGGCGGTGAGCGCGGCGCCCACGACCAGCAGCACGATACCGAGGAGCAGGCCGAGGACCAGCAGGTGAGGTGCCTCGGGGGCGGGCATGTCGAGCAGGACGGCGAGTCCGACGCCGAGCAGCAGGGACTGCACGACCGCCATCAGGACCGCGGGCAGCGCGCCGCCGGTCAGGATCTCGGCGTCGCGGACCTCTCCCGAGCGGAGCCGCTTGAGGACAAGGCCCTCGCGGCGGGTGACGTACACGCCGACCATGTTGGTGTAGATCGCGAAGAACAGCGCCATGCCGAGGGCGCCCGGCACCAGCACGGTGGCGACGGACAGGCCGGTGCCGCCCAGGTCCAGGCTCTTCACGGCGCTGCGCATCGACACGGCGATGACACCGGGCAGGACGAGGGCCGTCATGAGGGCGGCCTTGCTGCGGACCAGCAGGATCAGTTCGGCGCGGCCGAGCGCGGCCAGGCGTTCGGTGCTCTTACGGGACCGGCGCGCGGTGTCCGTGGGTGCCGTGGTCGTCGTGGTCGCGGAGGTCATCGCGTCGTCTCCTGGCGGTCGTCGGCCCGGTGGGTGGCCCGGTGGTCGGCTCGGCGGTCGGATCGCTGCTCTGTGCGGTCGCCGCCACGGTGCTCGTCCGGATGCTCGTCCCGGTGGTCGAGCTCTTTGGCGATGTCCATGAACGCCTCTTCCAGTGACGCGGAACGGACGTCGAGGCCGGTCAGTTCGACGCCCTGGTCACGGGCCCAGCACAGCAGCTCGGTGGTGGTGTGCTGGAGGTCGCGGGTCTCCAGGCGCATCTTCTGCCCGGTGACCTCGTGTGCGGTGACGCCGATCGACCGCAGCGGCGGCAGGTCGGCGGGGAAGCGGCCCCAGGGCAGTTCGAAGGTGATCCGCGCGGGCCGCTCGGCGACCACGTCCGCGACGCGTCCGGTGCTGGCGATCCGGCCCGCGTGCATGATGGCCAGCCGGTCCGCCAACTGCTCCGCCTCTTCGAGGTAGTGCGTGGTGAGCAGCACCGTGGTGCCCTGCCGCTTCAGCTCTCCGATCAGCTCCCAGGTGTCGTGCCGGGACTGGGCGTCGAGACCGGTGGTGGGCTCGTCGAGGAAGAGCACCTCCGGCCGTCCGAGCAGCGCGAGCGTGAGGTCGAGGCGG
The DNA here is from genome assembly GCF_055558595.1 of Streptomyces sp. NPDC025721. Classification (NCBI taxonomy): domain Bacteria; kingdom Bacillati; phylum Actinomycetota; class Actinomycetes; order Kitasatosporales; family Streptomycetaceae; genus Streptomyces; species Streptomyces sp. NPDC025721. Next base: position 437,989 of record NZ_JBVHMF010000003.1, read on the forward strand.
CGCCGCTCGCCGCCGGAGAGCTGCTTGACCCGCACCCCGCGCCGCTGCTCCAGCCGCGTCAGCTCCAGGGCCTCCGCCACGGGCCGGGCGCCGCTGGTGCAGCCCGCCCACATGTCGACGGTCTCCGCGACGGTCAGCTCGGTGGGGAAGCCGCCCTCCTGGAGCATCACTCCGATACGGGGCCGCACCGCGGCACGCTCGCGGTAGGGGTCGGCGCCCAGCACCCGTACGGTTCCCGCGCTGGCGGGCGCCTGCCCCTCCAGGATCTCCAGCGTCGAGGTCTTGCCCGCGCCGTTCGTCCCCAGCAGAGCGAACAGCTCGCCCCGCCCCACGCTGATGTCGACGCCGCGTACGGCCTCGAAGCCGCTGTAGCTCCGCCGCAAGCCGGTGGTTTCGATGACTGTGTCCATGTCTCAAGGCTGTCCGCCCGTCGGCGCTTCGGGCCGTGTGGTCTGTCATGACTGTTCATGACGAATGTCATGGGCGGGGACCGCCCCGGACCGGGCGGGGCCGCCGCGCCGTAAATCGCTCCGGGTGTCGTCCCCGCCCGTGCGAGGATGCCGCCATGCGGTCACGGCTGCCCCTCGGGGAGAAGTTGCGGGACGAGTTGGGGACGCCCCGGCGGGGCCGCCGGCTGGGGAGCAGTCCGCGCTCGCGGGTGTGGCGGGCCGAGCTGGCCGGAACTCCCGTGGTGGTCAAGCAACTTGTCGACGCGCCCGAAGCCGACGAGAGGTACGCCCGCGAGGTGGCCGCGCTGCGGCTCGCGGGCCGGGTCGATCCGCCGGTCGTGCCGACGCTGCTGGGCACCGACGCGCGGGAGCGGGTGCTGGTGCTGGAGTACGTGGAGCACCGGCCGCCGCGCGAGGAGTGGATCGTCGACTACGCCGGAGCACTGGCCCGGCTCCACGCGGCGACCAACGGCGATGCGGACGACGGGGACGACGGCGACGGCAGCGACGGCAGCGACGGCAGCGACGGCTCGGACGTACTCCCCGCCTGGTCGGGCCCGGCGCACACGGACGTCGACTCCTTCCTCGCCCTCGCCCAGGCCCTCGGCGTCGCCGTACCGCCCGCCGTACGCGGCGAGTTGGACGACCTCGTGGACCGTACGTCACGGGCGCGGGGCCGCGCTCTGCTGCACGGCGACCCGTGCCCCGGCAACGACATGCACACCGACGACGGCGTCAGATTCATCGACTTCGAGCAGGCCGCGTTGGGCGACGGAATCGTCGAACTCGCCTATCTGCGCGTCGGTTTCCCGACCTGCTGGTGCGTCACCGCCCCCGCACCCCCGCTGCTGGAAGCGGCGGAGGCCGCGTATCGCGACGCCTGGCGCCGGGCGACGGGCACGGACGTCCCGGGTGATCTCACCGACGCCTGCGCCGGTTGGCTGCTGCGCGGTGACGCGCTGGTGCAGCGGGCCGAGCGCGGGACCACCGACCGCCTGGCCCTGATTCCCCACCAGGACTGGGAGTGGGGCACGGTGACGGCCCGTCAGCGACTGGTCCACCGGCTCGGCGTCGTCGGCCGCGTGACCGCCCAAGAGGGCCGCCTGCCGGCTCTCGGCCGTCTGGCCCCCGCGATGCGCGAAGCGATGCTCACCCGCTGGCCCGCCCTTCAACCGCCGCCCGCCCGCAGGCCGTAGAGCAACGGCTCGCGCGCCGCCGGGACGCCGACGGGCCCGCCCGGCGCCGGTCGCTGCGCACGGCGACCGACTTCGCCGTGCCGACGAGGGCCCCCGCTCCCTCGTCGCCGTTATCGGTCCGGCCGTGGGGTCAGGCTGTCGCGGAGGGCTCCGGGGCGTCCTGGGGGAGGGTGACGGCCAGGGCCGCGAGGACGCCGCCGTCGACCGGGATGTCCGTGCCGGTGACGAATCCGGCGCGGGTGCCGGCCAGGAAGGCGATCACCTCGGCGACCTCGCGGGGCTGGGCTATGCGCCCTATCGGGTGGCTGCGGCCCCACTCCCCGAGCAGTCGCCGCACCCCTTCGTCGCTGCCGTCGCTGAACCGTGCCGCCGAGTGGCGCAGCATCGGGGTGTCGACGGAGCCGGGGCAGACCGCGTTGACCCGTACTCCGAAGGGGGCCTCGTCCACGGCCATCGAACGGACCAGCGCGTTCAGCGCGCCCTTCGCCGCCGCGTAGGCGGCCACGTTGGACTGCGCGGCGCGCGACTGCACGGACGAGACCACGACGACGGAGCCGCCGGAGGCGCTGCGCCGCAGGTGGGGCAGGGCGGCGCGGGCGGTCAGGAACACTCCCTTGACGTTGACGGCGAACACCTCGTCCCAGGTCTTCTCGTCGGTGTCGGCGACCGTCCCGTAGCGCTGGATGCCCGCGGAGGTCACCAGCACGTCGAGGCCGCCGTACTCGCTCACGGTCCGCGCCACCGCCGCGGCGACCGCGTCGGGGTCCGAGACGTCCGCGACGACGGGCAGTGCTCGGCCGCCCGCCTCCGCGATGGCCGCGGCCGTCTTCTCCGTGTCGTCGGCGTCCACACCGCAGACGGCGACAGCGGCGCCCGACGCGGCCAGCAGTTCCGCGGCGGCGCGGCCGATACCGCTCGATCCGCCCGTGACCAGCGCGACGCGACCGGCGTGTTCCTCACTCATACGTTCCTCTCCAGTCCCACGGTGTTCGCCAACCGGAGCGCCTGCGCGGCCGGATGACCGAAAACTGTTGCCGTCCGAGCTTGCTGCCGACGGCATGCCCTTGTCGTCAGCCCAACGGCATAGTGCAGAAATTGGCGCCGACGCGGAAGTTGCGGTCGGCCGCCGGGTCGAAGTCCGCGGGACCGAAGGACCCGCACTCCAGGAGCGCGGCCAGGTGGTCCTCGGCGTCGTCCCGCGGGTGGTAGCCGATGGCCTCCCCTTCCGCGAGGGACCACCACCGGCGGGTGTTGCGGGAGATGCCCCACAGCATCCGGAATCCGGCGGGCTCCGCGCGCAGACACGCCTCCACCAGCCGGGCCGCGTCGTCCGGCGACAGCCAGGCGGCCAGGTCCTCAGGAGCGAGCGGGCGCGGCCGGAAGGCGCCGATCCGCAGACAGGTGACGTCGATGCCGAAGCGGCTCCGGTAGAGCGCGCCGAGCGCCTCCACCGCGGCCTTCCCCGCGCCGTAGAACGTGTCGGGGCGCGGTGCGATGTCCGCGGGCAGTTCGGCGCGCTCAGCGGCGGGGGCCCCTGCGGCAGCGCCCTCCTCCCGTACGGGTAGGGCGTCGTCCCGCGTACGGAATCCCGCCGCGTGGATGCTGGAGGCGAGCACCACCCGCGGCACGCCCTGGCGGCGCACGGCCTCCAGTACCCGCTGCGTGCCGTCGATGTTGATCTCCCGAATGCGCTCCCAGGGCGCTTCCCCGGCCAGTCCCCCGAGGTGGAGCACGGCGTCGACACCCTGGCAGGCGGCGTCGATCGCGTCCGGGTCGGTGAACGAGGCGCGTACGGTCTCCACGGCCTCGCCCGACGCCGGCGGCTCGATCTCGGCGATGTCCAGGAGCCGGAGCGTGCGTCCCGGCCGCGCCATGCGCGGGCGCAGCGCCCGGCCGACGCGGCCCGCGGCCCCGGTGATCAGGATGCGCTGCGCCGTCACCATGTCCGCTCCAACGGGTCCATATCGTGCGGGAGTTGGGCGGGCGGGCGCTGTTCGTCGTAGGGCCGCGGGGTCGCGCAGGCGGGGGCGTACGGCGGCTGGTTGTAGGCGTGGTGGCAGCGGAAGGCGACGTCGACCGGCGGATTCCAGTGCCGCCAACTGCCGGGGTCGGTGTCGACGGGGGGCGACATGGGGCCGGTACCGTTTCCGTTCTCGGCGGCCACCGCGTACTCCAGGACGGGCGCCTGCCCCGGCCTCCCGCCGCCGCGAGCACCGTCCGACCCGCGCGGATCGCCGGTCGCCGGTACGACACCGGGCACGCGGTCGACGTACGCGAAGGCCGTGCCCGCGAAGACCTCGCGGAAGCCGGCCTCGCCCTTGCGCCGCCGATACAGCCGGTACCGTCCGGCGCCCAGCACCTCGCCCCAACTGACGCTCACCGCACCGTCGTTGAGTCTGACCTTCAGGCCGTCCGGCGGCTCCGGCGCCCGGCCGGACGCGTAGACCGGGTATTCGGCGCCGGGAGGGCCCTGCCGGTCGGTGTTCCGCGCGGCGACCCTGACGTGGTACTTCACGCCGTCGGACAGTCCGCTCAGGAGTCCGGGGCTGTCGGCGGCGGCGACGGCCGGTGCCCAGGTCAGACCGCCGTCCGTGCTGAGTTCGAGCAGGTAGGAGTCGGCCGCGGCGACGGCGGTGAAGTGCACGACGGCGCCGCCGGGGACGGTCTCGGTACGGATCACCCGCGGCGGCGCCGGTTCCGGGCGGCGCGCGGTCAACTCCCATGCGTGGCGGCCCCGTGGGAGCGCCAGCCGCACGGTGTCGTGCGTCCGGCCGAGCGGGCGCAGCGGTGCGCCGTCCACGGAGAAGTCCGCCGCGGCGTCGAGCCCGGCGGGCAGGCGCAGGGTGATCCCGGTGTCCGTCTGCGCGTCGTACGTGCCGCGCAGCTCCGTGGGGTGGAGGTAGCCGAGGCTGATGCCCAGGTCACGGTCGTCGGTGGTCAGCAGGACGTCCGCCGTGCCGATGGCGCTGCCGTGAAAGAGCGTCAGTTCGCGGCGTCCGCTGTCGAAGAGCCGGATCGTGCCCGCCGTTCCCGTGAACCGCAGCCCGTCCTCGGCGAATTCGACGGCGGCCGGTTCGCAGGGCCTCGCGGACTGGTGCCGGAAGACGAGGTCGAGGCTGTGCGGGGTGCGGATCCTGGCGCCCCAGGGCGTGTCGGCGGCCGGGTCGACCACGAGGTCGTCGCGGTGGCTGACGACCGCGAGCGTGTTGCCGTTTGCCCCGTCGGCGCGGCCTTCGAGGCGTACGCCGTGCGTGACGTCGGTGGCGAAGGCGCCTCCGAGCGCGCCGGCCTCCCGCACCACGCCGCCCCGGCCCGCCGCGCCGCCTTCTCCCACCGTGCCGTCCTCGCGCACCCCGCGCACGAGGTGGATGAACGGCATCCGCTCGGGCAGGTGGGGGTAGCTGTTGGCGTCGTGCCCGGTGGCCTCGGTGAGCACTGACCAGGTCCACACCATGCGCTGGTTGGGCGCGAAGGAGTCGTAGGTGACCAGGTAGTCGGTGCCGACGAGCAGCACGCTGCGGCCGAGGTACAGGTCGCCGACCGGGCCGTCGGGATCGGGGACGATCTCCGCGTACTGCGCGCCGCCGAGGTCGTACATCGGCCGGTCGAGGGTGTGGCAGCCGATACCGCGGAAGGCGCCGTCCTTCCAGACCGCACAGGAGGTCGCGAAGGTCGCGTCGGGCACGCGGCGGTCCCCGGCGTCCTCGGGGCCGTGGCCGCTGTAGGAGGCGCCCGCCGCGTAGTAGTAGAGGTGGCCGCTCCCGTTGTCGTCGGCGATGCCCCAGCGGTAGTTGGGGCCGCGGTCCACCTGCTGGAGGAAGACGGCGACCTCGCCCGGCCGGTCGACGTCGGCGCGCAGGGTGATCCCGTATCCGGTGTATTTGGCGCTGCGCAGGCGGGGGTTGGTGCCGGGGTTGCCGTCGGTGCGCACGGTGACGCGCCAGGGGTCGGGTGCGTCGTGCGGGCTGTCCAGGCGTCGGGCGGCGGGGTCGCTGCCCCACAGCAGGTGTTCGGCGACCAGGGGCCGGTAGCGGTGCAGGGTCTCGCCGAGCAGCCGCATCTCGATGGGAGGGCGGCGCGGCCAGTAGGCGTGCGCTCCTTGCGCGGGGTGCAGCCGCCGCAGCTCGCCGGTGCCGGTGACGTCGACCGGCGCGGTCAGCGCGTTGACCAACCAGTCGCCGAGGGCGGCGAGTTCGGGGGTGGCGGCCCGGTTGCGGCCGTCGGCCTCCCGCGCCAGGTGGTTGCCCTGGCCGAGGGGCCGCAGATACGCCCACACGTACGTGGCCAGGCTCTCGGTCCACCGGCCGGGCCGTGCGCGGCGGGAGGGCAGCGCCGGGCGGGTGTGGAACACACCGGTCAGCTCGGCGAACCGCTCGAACTGGTCCAGCCACTCCCCCGCCGCCTCGTGCTCGGGGAAGAGCCAGGCCAGGCAGGCCAGCGCCGCCTTGCCGTCGGCCATGAAGTTGGGGTGCCCGCCCGCCATCCGCAGCAGCGGGCCGATCTCCTCGCCCGCCGAGACGTATCCGGTCAGCAGGAGCAGGGCGTCCACGCGTTCGCGCTCGGCGGCGTCGAGCTGTCCGGCGAACCGGTCGTAGCCGTCCAGCAGCCGGTCGTAGAGCGGGCGTTGGCCGATGTTGAGGTAGCCCGCGACGTCGTTGACCCCGTGGGCGATCAGCCGGGGTCCCTCGGGGCCGGTCAGCAGGGCGTCGGCGAATTCCCGCGCGCTGCCGAACTCGCCTTCCCCGCACAGTGGTTCCGGCCGCTTGCCGGTGTAGGTGAGCGTCCAGTCCTTGACCCGGTCGAGGCTGAGCGTGCCCTGCCAGTGCTGGAGATGGCGTACGTACGTGGACTGGTAGGCCGTCGACCGCTGCGCGCGCAGCACCTCCAGGTCGCGCTCGTGGTCGTAGAAGGCGATACCGGTGCTGCGGGTGCCGGTGCGCAGCGGCCAGGTCCAGCGCAGGACGCCGTCGTGGCGGAAGTGGACGCGGAGGGTGTCCGCCGACGCCCAGGCGGAGTACGTACGGTCGTCCCACCGGGTGTGGTCGCGGACGAACACGCCCATGGCGTCGCGCTGTTCTGCGTCCCAGAAGGCGGCGTGCGGCCGGATGTCCCACGCGAAGCTCGGGGCGTAGGGGCCGACGGTGAAGGCCATGTCGGTCTCGGGGTGCTCCCTGCCACCCGGCCCGGAGAAGGACGGGTCCTCGCCGCAGTCGCCGACGACGACGGGCTCGTCGATGCCGAGCCAGTGGTACAGCTCGGGCGAACCGGGGTCGGCGTGGTCGGCGGCGGACTGCGAGAACGGCCAGGCGGAGGAGAACCGGTGGGTGGGCGTGCAGCCCTCCCAGTACAGCTCCCAGGCCATGGCCGTCGTCGTCGCAGTAGTGGTGGTCGCCGTTTCGTCCAACGACACCATCTCCTCGTACAGTTCGAGGAAGTCGCAGTCCCGCAGCACCCGGACGGTCGCGGTGTAGCGGGCGCCGCCGGTGAAGACGTACGTGAGGACGTGGGTCGCGAACAGCGGTCCGGCCTCGGTCAGTTGCACGTCGAGGTGGTCCAGCCGCTCGGCGCCGCAGCGCAGTACGGACCTGCCGACCCAGCCGTGCCCGCGGTCGAGCTGCCGGACCGGCCCCGGTATGTCCCCGGCGGCGAACCGGCCGGCGGACGGCAGCCGGACCCGCAGGGCTCCGCCGTCGACCACGATGCCGTCGCCGTCCTCGGTGACCTCGACCGGCCCCGTGCCCCGCGCCGGCGGCAGCGTCTCGTCCGCGCGCAGGGTGAACTCATGGCGGGCGCCGGGCGCGAGGTCGGCGAAGAAGCAGACGGTGGCTGACGTCAGGAACGCGTCGTCGCCCTCCGAGTCCGTGGTCGTCTCGGCGAGTTGGAAGGGCACCGGCGCGTCGGACGCGTCGAGCAGCCGCAGTCGCCCGGCGCGTATCGAGGGCGTCGCCCACCGCACCGGGTAGTGCAGCAGGGTCCGGGGCCAGGCGAAGTCGGGGTGGTCGAGGGGGTCGCTGAGCGCGAACCTCACCTCGTCCCCGTCCGCCGGCCAGTGCGTGACGGCGGACGTCACGATCCCCCTCCCACTTCGGCGCCCCCGGCGCCCGACGAGCCGGGCGCGACACCCTGCGTGCCGAACGCCGCGCCGCCCGCGACACCTTCGACGAGGTAGCGCTGGAGCAGGATGAACAGCAGCATGATGGGCGCCGCGACGATGAAGGTGCCCGCGGCGATCAGCGGCCAGTTCTGCGAGTACTCGCCGAAGAACGAGTACAGCCCCCGGGTGACCGGCCACAGCGCGGAGTCCGACAGCATCACCAGGGGCAGGATCAGGTTGTTCCAGGCGTGCACGAAGCCGAAGATCGCGAACGTGGCCAGGGCCGGTTTCATCTGCGGAATGATGATGGTGAAGATGAACCGGATATAGCCGCAGCCGTCGAGCGCCGCCGCCTCGTCGATCTCGCGCGGGATGCCCTTGATGTAGCCGACGAAGAAGAAGAACCCGGCGCCGGACAGGCTGGTCAGGATCAGGTAGCCGGCCATGCTGTTGTACAGGCCCAGCGTCCTGGCCTCGATGAACAGCGGGATCAGGCCGCCGGGCAGGAAGCCGGAGAAGATGAAGAAGGTGTACAGCCCGTTGGAGTACTTGAAGTAGCCGCGGGAGATGGGGAAGGCCAGGAAGACGCCGAGGATCAGCGTGACGACGTCGGGGATGACCGCGTAGACAAGGCTGTTGATCATCTGCCGTCCGAAGTGCCCCTGGTTCCAGGCCGCCGAGAAGCTCTCGGTGGTCCACGGATGCGGCATCCCGGTGGGGTTCTGGAGGAATCCGGTGTACGTCTTGAACGCCTGGAGCAGGACGTAGACCAGCGGCAGGGCGAACAGACCGGCCGCGATGGCGAAGCACAGCAGGTTCAGCCCCGCCGCCTTGGTCGTCCTGGCGGACATCAGCCGCTGGAGCCGGGTGGGGGCCGCGGGGGTCCTCGGCGCTGACGACGGCGACGCGCCGGCCGCCCGGGCGGTCGTCACAGCGAGACCTCCCGCCTGCGCAGGCCGTACAGCAGGACGCCGCCGATCGCGACGGTCAGCACGAACTGGATCATCGCCAGCATCGAGCCGTAGCCGAGTTGGCTGTCACTGCCGAACGCGGACTGGAACATGTACAACCCCAGGGTCTTGGTGCCGAAGTTGCCCGCGGTGAGCACCATGATCAGCGCGTACTCGCCCAGCGTGGCCATGGCGGTGAGGAAGACGTTCACGGTGGTGGCCGGGGCCAGCAGCGGCCACGTCACATGCCGGAACACCCGGAACCGCCCCGCGCCGTCCATCGCCGCGGCCTCGTACACCGAGCGCGGGATGTTCCGCAGTCCCGCGATGTAGATGAGCATCGAGTAGCCGGAGAACATCCAGACGTTCACCATCATCACCAGCCACAGCGCCAGTGAACTCGACCCGAGGAAGGCGGAGTCGACACCGAACAGGCCGTGCACGACCTTCTCCACCGGCCCCGAGTACGGGTCGAGCATGAGGGAGAAGACCGCGCCGACCACGGTGACGGAGAAGATCTGGGGCATGAAGATCAGCGCGCGGTAGAAGGTCAGGGAGCGGCCCGGCCGGTTGAGCAGCAGGGCCAGTCCCAGCCCGATCGCGTTCTGGAGCACGGTCACGCCGATGACATAGATCAGCGTGACCCGTACGGCGCTCCACAGTTGGGTGGACAGCGACGTGAACGCCGCGTCGTAGTTGCACAGTCCGCAGAAGTTGAGCGGCGTGCCCGGGAGCCCGGAGTACCTGGTGAAGGAGTATCCGATGGTGGCCAGGGACGGGTAGAGCCCGAACAGCAGCCAGCCCGCTCCCGGAATCGCGATGCTGGCCCAGGGAATGAACCGCCGCGTCCGTTGGGTTCCGAAGGGACAGCGTGCCACGCCGCGCCTCCTTTCTCATGGTGCCTGGGAGGCGGTGGTCAGTTGCCGACCGACTTGCGGTACGCGCTCGCCGAGCGGCTGAGGATCGTGTCGGCGCTGTCGCCGCCGATCGGCGTCATCTTGGAGAAGTCGGGACCGCCCGCGTCCACGGGCGCGCCCGCGGGCACCCACGGGTTGCTGAGCTGCTGGAAGGCGTCGTCCATGTGGGCGTTCTGCCAGTCCATCCACGGCAGTCCGGTGTTCTTCAGCGCGGGCTGGGTGGAGATGGAGCCGGTCTTGGTCAGCCACTCCTTGTAGTTCTCCGGGTCGGAGAACATCGTCAGCCACTCCATGGCCAGGTCCTTGTGCTTGGCGGTCGTCGGGACCATCCAGGTCAGGTCGGGCTTGAGCATGAGGCGGTTGGCCGCCGGGGTGTCGGTGCCGGGCATGGTGAAGAACCCGAGGTTGAGCGTGGGGTTGGCCTTCTGGATGAGCGCGCCGTCCCACGAACCGTCCAGCAGGAACGGGTAGTCGTCGGACTTCGCGGCCCAGACGCCGGGCGCGGTGAGCTGGGCGACACCGGCCGCGTTGGGCTCGATGTACTTCATGACCTTCTCGTAGCGGCCTGCCGCGTCCTTGTAGACCTGGTCGGTCCAGGACTGCGTGCCTTTCCAGAACGCGTCGGCCCGCTCGCTCGACACCTTGACGGAGTCCGAGGCCGGGCGGCCCTGCATGAGGGTCTGGTTCACCGAGCCCTGCCACACCCCGCCCTGCATGTTGTCCTTCGCGGCCACGAAGATCGGGGTCTTGCCCGCCTTCTTCAGCGTCTCGCAGTCGTCGAGGAACTCCTGGAAGGTGGTGGGCACGCCCATGTGGTACTTGTCGAGAAGGTCCTTCTTGTACCAGATCGACCCGGCGGCGGCGTACTGCGCGGCCATGACGCCGTAGACCTTCCCGTTCCGCCCGACCGCGGCGGCCTGGGCCGTCGCGTCGTAGTTCTTCATGAACGGCTGCGCCGACAGGTCGGTCATCTGCCCGGCGTCGATCAGCGCGGCGGCGCCCGCGGGCTTGAGGCTGGTGTAGCTGGGCGCGAAGCCCGCCTGGGTGGGCGCGGAAAGGGCCAGTACGTCAACGGACTTGGACTGGAGCAGGCTGTTCCAGAGCTGCTGCCAGGCGCCGTTGTTGTTCGGCGCCTGCTGGAGCTTGACCTTCACGCCCGGATGGGCCTTCTCGAACTTGGCGTTGAGGTCCTGCGTGAACTCGATCGCGCCCGGGTTGGTCCACTCGGCGACGGTCAGGGTGGTCGTGGCGCCGCCGCCGCCGGACGAGGAGGAGCCGCAGCCGGTGAGCGCGGCCGACACGCAGGCGGTCGCCGCCAGCAGCGTGACGAAGGTACGGGGTCGCATGAGGGTGGGGCTCCTTCGTTTCGAGTTCGGTTCGAGTGCGGTGCGGGGTCGGTTCGGGGTCGGTTCGGGGTCGCTTCGAGTGCGGTGCGGGGTCGGTGCCGGGCGGGCGCGCGTCAGGGGCGCTGGAGCGCGCCGTCGGCCCGCCGCGGCGGCTTCCACGCCTGGCCGGGCTCCGCCGCGCCCTTGGGCGGGTACTTCAGCGCCAGCCGCTCGTCGAGGTCGACGCCGAGACCGGGCGCGTCGCTCGGCCACAGGTGGCCGTCGCGGATCTCGGGGCAGCCGGGGAAGACCTCCCGCGCGGCCGGGCCGAACAGATGCTGTTCCTGGATGCCGAAGTTGGGGGCGGCCAGGTCGAGGGCGAGGTTGGCGGCGTGCCCGACCGGCGAGACGTCGCCGGGACCGTGCCAGGCGGTGCGCACGCCGAACATCTCGCAGGCGGCGGCGAGCCGCCACGCCGGGGTGATGCCGCCGATCGCCGACACGTGGACCCGGATGAAGTCGCACAGCCGCTCCATGACGACCGGGCGGTACTCGGCCGGGTTGGTGAACAGCTCGCCGATCGCGATCGGGGTCACCGAGCGTCCGCGCAGGACGCGCAGCCACTCGATGTCCTCGGGCGCGACCGGGTCCTCCAGATAGAACAGGTCGTACGGTTCCAGGTCCGCCGCGATCCGTACGGCGTCGGTGGGGTGCACCCGCTCGTGCACGTCGTGGATCAGCTCGACCTCGGAGCCCGCGTGCTCCCGCAGGTGCTCGAAGAGGCCGCGCACCGTGCGCCGATAGGCCGCCGGGTCCCAGGCGTTGGGGGTCAGCGCCTTGGCGGCGCCGGCCGTGGCCGCGGCGGCCGGCGCCCCGTAGGTGCCCGCGCCGGGCACGGCGACCTGGCAGCGGACGTGCCCGTACCCCTCGGCCATCAGGGCCAGCACCTCGTCGGTGACCTCCGCCGCGTCACGTCCCGCGGCGTGCGCGTACACCGGGACCGCGGTGCGGCAGCGCCCGCCGAGGAGCTGCCACACCGGAAGTCCCGCCTGCTTGCCCTTGATGTCCCACAGGGCCATGTCCACGCCGGACAGCGCGTTGTTGAGCACGGGCCCCGACCGCCAGTAGCCGCTGACGTGCAGGGTCGACGCGATGTCCGTGATGTCCGCCGGATCGCGGCCGATGAGCTGCGGCGCCAGATACTCGTCGACCGCCGTGGCGACCGCCTTCGCCCGCTGCGTGAAGGTCGCGCAGCCGAGTCCGTACAGGCCGGGCTCGCTGGTGTCGACCCGCACCACGACGAGCGTGGTGCCCGCGGGAGCGGTCAGGATCGTCCTGACCCCGGTGATACGGACGCCGGACGGCTGCGCCCACGGCGGCTCTGCGGGCACGGACTCCTTGACGGGTCCGGCGGAATCGGCGGCGTGGTCGGTCACGGGAGGGTGCTCCTGGTTCTGTGCGAAGAGGCGTTAAGGGGTGCGCGGGACGGTCAACTGCCGATGCCCCAGCGGGTGTCCACGCGACCGCCGGTGAACTGGGCGCCGGTGCCCCAGAACGGCGCGAAGTTGTAGCAGCCGGACGTGGGCGGCTCCGCGGCGGTCGTCCAGTACGTGGCGCCGTGACCGCCGGTTCCCGCGTCCGTCACCTGGAAGGCGAAGGACATCGGGGTGACGGCGCCGGGCTGCGCGCTCTTCACCGCGGCGGCCACCTCGGGGAGTTGGCTCCAGGCGAGCGCGACCTCGTACCTGGTCACCTTGTTGACGTCGTCCCGCGACACCAGCACCCGGCCCTCGGTGCCGCCGTCCGCCTTCGCGTCCATCGGGCCCAGCGGCGTCGGGAGCGTCGCGTTGGTCGGGTAGTACGTCTGGTAGTTGGTGCCGGGCGCGAGCTGCCGGTGCAGTTCGGGGACGCCTCCGGTGGCGAGCGTGACGACGTACAGGTGGGAGAGCGACCGCAGGCACTTCTCGTAGTGCGCGTCCCCGACCAGCAGATCCTCGGTCTTGTGCGCGACCGCGTCGAAGCCGAGCTGGATGCTGTCCGCCTTGAACGGGAAGAGGTACTCGTTCGCCGCGAAGGGCACGTTGGAGAGCTGGACGTCGTCCTCGATCAGCGCCCTGAAGTACAGGAAGCCGTCGTCCCAGGCGGCCTGGAGGCTGTACGTCTTGGTGTCACCGGCCGCGCCGGTGCTGGTCATCGTCACCGGGACGACGTCGTTCCACTGGCTGGAGCTTCCGCCGACGGTGATCTGACGGAACGGCAGATACGCGAGCTGCACCTTCCGCGTCCCGGTCTGGTGCACCTGGGCCGAGCCGCGCGGCACCGTGATGTCGTAGCCGATCTCGTACTGGTTCGCGGAGTTGGCCGTGAACGACGTCACGGGGAAGGTCAGCGTCTTCGACTGGCCGGGCTTGAGGCTGATCCACGGCGAGACCGACAGCGACACCTGCCAGCCGGACGGCGGGGTGATGACGACCTTCGCGTTCTGCGTCTGCGGCGAGACGTTCTCCACCAGGACGTCGATGGTGCTGCTCGCGCCCAGCGGCCTGGTGAAGGACGGGACCTCGACCTTCAGCGGGGTGTCGTAGTCGAAGGCGGCACCCGTGGTCAGCACCGACTTCAGCGCCTCAGGACTCAGATCGCTGTCGAAGTACAGGACTTCCCACGGCTTGACCTGGAGCGTGACGGACGACGAGGCTCCGTCGGCGAGCCGGCGGCCGAGGTAGTCGTAGACCCGCACGCCCTGCGCGCCGTTGAGGGTGACGGTGCCGTTGTACCCGGCGCTCTGGTCCTCCATCGTGCCGTCGTAGAGCTGGTCGGCGTAGACGGCGGCCCGGCCCTTGCCGTCGGCGCCGCGGAACAGGAAGCCCCACGTCGACTTGGCGTTCGGGTACAACTCCTCTTCCAGCGTGGCGTCTTCGAGCAGGCTCGTCATGGTCGCGTAGGCGACGACGGCGGGCTTGGGGGACTTCGTGGCGATGTCGTAGATGTTGAACTCGACGCCGGAGTAGGTCTTGTCGTAGGACAGCGAGAACCAGAAGATCCGGATCGGCGAGTCCTCCTCGGCGCCCGCGAGCATGTGCAGCAGGTACGTCGGCGCCACCGTGCGGGCCACGCCGTACCCGGCCTGTCCGGCCGGCAGATGGCTGAAGTTGGCGTCGGCGTTGCCCAGTTCGGTCTGCCACTGCCCGGCGCGGCCCTGGGTGCGCGACCAGAGGCGGTCCATCTTGACCTGCGTCTTGGTCATCGCGTACTGCGTGGCGTCGGGGTAGCCGTAGGCGTGGTTCACCGAGCCGTCGATGTAGCCGGTGTCCTTGGAGCCCCGCGCGTACACGATGTCGCGGTTGTACGTGACCGAGCCGCCGCCGATCAGATTCACGTCGGGGAACTCGGGCTTCACCCGGTCCCAGATCAGCTTGCACATGTCGCGGTAGTCTTGGGCGTCACCGGTCATCCACGCCCAGCCGTGCACCCAGGGCTCGTTCCACACCTCCCAGTTGGGGACCAGGTCCTGGAGCGGCGCGATGCAGTGGTAGACCATCTCGGCGTGCGCGACCAGGTCCTTGGGCCGGTTCTGGTAGGTCTTCACCGGCTTGCCGTCCGGGCCGGGCTGCACATTCCACGACATGTTGTAGTTGATGCCGGCGAGGGCCTCGATGCCGTGGGCGTGCCAGTCGGCGATCTCGGCCCGCGCCGCGTCGATCTGCGGCTGCTGCCAGAAGACGCCGGGGGACGGGCAGACGGTGTCCGGCTGCACGGCGTCGATGCCCCGGCACCACTTGACGCCGATGCGTTGGGCGATCTGCCGGGTGATGGCGGGAGTCGACTCCGAGCGGATGCCCAGCCCGAACGCCGAGTTCGGCCTGCGGCCCGCCACGGTCGGCCGGATTACGCCCAACCCGAGCGTCTGCCCGAGCAGTTGGGCACCGGAGGCGTTGGTGACGGTGGCCGTGACGGCGTAGTGGTCGGGATCGTACGAGCCCAGCGGGATCGTGGTGGTGGTCTGCGTACCGGCCGGGGCGGTGAACGCGGTGGTGCCGCTGTTCAGCGGCGCCCCGGCGCGGGCGGCGACCGACCAGGTGACCGAACCGCTCAGCGCCGTCGTGGGGTTGAAGACCACGAGCAGGTCGGGGGCGGCCTTCGCTGTACCGGTCACCGGGTAGAGGCCGGTCGGGTCGGAGAATCCGAAGGCGACCACGGGCAGCGCGGCGGCTGCCGCCGTGCCCTCGGGCGCCGCGGCGCGGGCGCTCGGCGCCAGACCCCAGTCCATGGCGCTCGCGGCGGCGGCGCCCGCGACGGCGGCTGCTCCGTAGCCCACGACCTTGCGCCGGGAGACCTCCGCGGGGGTGGCCGTCGCCGAGGTCGGCGTCGCCGGGGTGGTGCGGTCGGATCTGGCGTGGCTGTCTGTCACGGTCGGTCCTCTCCAGGGTTCAGCGCGGGGATTGGTCGGGTGCCACCGGCCGGATGACGCACAGGCCGGAGGGCGGGACGGCGATCGGGGTGAGTCCGGGGCCGAGCGTGCGCGGGCCCGAGGCGGCGGGTCTGCCGCAGGCGTCGAAGACGTCCAGCCGGACGCGGACGCCGGTCCCGGCGACGCCAGGAGCGTCGATGTCCAGGCCCGACCCGCCTGCCACGCCCGCCACGCCCGGCCGCTCGACGCCGGGGTCCCCGACGTCCAGGACCACGCGCGGCCCGGCGGTGGAGTTCACCAGGGCGACCTCGGTGAACTCCGCCAACTGGAGCGGGACGACGTGGTGTTCGGCGTAGCAGGCGATGACGGCGCGCCGGCCCAGGGCCGCCGTCACCGTCTGGTGGAGCTGGTCGGGACGTCCGGCGCGGATCTCGCCCCGGTCGAGGACATCGGCGTACGTCCGCCGGACGCCGAGCCAGAAGGCGGTCATCGCGCGGTGCTCCGCGCTCTGTCCGGCCAGCGCGACGGAGATCTGCGGTGCCGAGAACAGCGCGGAGTGCAGCTGTCGGGCCGCCGCCTCCGCCGGGGCGGCCGGGTCCCACATCAGCATGTCCGAGTGGACCGCCGCCGATCCGGCGAGCACGCCGGTGTCCAGCGTGCGGACCCGGTTGGCGGTGGCGTCCGCCGGGCAGTCGGCGGCCCGGAGCATGTTGCCGAAGCGCCGCATGCCGGGGCCGGTGTAGGGCTGTCGCAGCTCGATCAGCAGCTCGTCGCCGCGCAGTTCACGCAGCCGCTCGCGCAGTTCGGTGAGCAACAGCCGTATGCCCAGGCCCACATCGGCGACGTCCGCGACGGCGAGGTCGGCGGGCGCCTCCGCGGTGACGCCTCGGCAGGTGTCCTTACCGGTGCCGGTGCCGGTGCCTCCGCCGGTGTCAGGTCCGGCGGCGGTGGCGACACCGGTACCGGCGTCTGTGGAGGCACCACGGCCCGCACCGGTGTCGTCATCGCGGCCGGTCCTGACGTTCTCATCTGCGGCGCTCTCTTCGGCAGTCGGCCGGTCGGCCCCATGGACCTCGACCGCGTGAACCTCGGCCGCATGGACCTCGGCCGCGTGGACCTCGGCCGCGTGGTCCCCGCCCGCGAGTTCCTCAGCCGCGTACTCCTCCGCCGCGTACGCCATCGCGAAGTCCAGGAAGTCGATCTTGAGCCCGTCCAGGCCGTAGCGCCGGACGAGGTCGACGCAGGAGTCGACGGCGAAGCGCCGGGCGGCCGGGCGGCGCGGGTCGAGGACCCGGCAGCCGAGCCGCGTCACCTCGTGCGGCGCGACCCGCGCCAACTCCTCGTACGCCGGGGTGCGTTCGCCGACCAGCAGGGGTGCGATCCAGGCCACGTACCGCAGGTCCAGGCCCTGCACGGTCCTCACATGCGCGGCGAAGTCGGGGAATTTGGCCGGGTCCGGGGTCCACGCGCCACTGCCGGAGTAGCCGGGACCGTCCGCGTGGAGCTGCCAGCCGTCGTCCAACAGCAGCACCCCGCAGCCCATTTCGGCGGCGAGCACGGCTTCGGCCTCGACGCGCGCCGCCGTCAGCTCGCGGTGCATCGAGTACCAGGTCGAGTACGCGGGGGCGCGGGCCGCGTCGGGTACGGGCAGCGGCGCGGCGTCCGCGAGACCGCCGGTCACCTCCCGAACGGCCTCGGCCCACGGGCGGCCCGGGGCCTGGACGCGAATCCGACAGGTCTCCCCCGCCGCGAGGTCCATCGAGAGCCACACCCCGAAGCGGGCCGACTCCTCGCCGACACCGAATCTGACCCGCGTGGTGGCCGCGATCCGGTCGGACGCGAAGGCCAGCAGCGCGCGGCCCGCCGTGTCGTACAGGCAGCCCAGCGGCGCGGAGTCGACCAGGCCGACGGTGCGCCAGGGGTTGGCCCAGTCCGCCACCAGGTGCCGGTCCCAGCCCGCCCCCGGATGCCAGTAACCCGCCGCGTCGCCGAGCGGAACGTCCAGCCGCAGTACGGCCGTTGTGGCCGCGTCGGCGCGCAGTTCGAGCACGTCGGCGTCCACGGGACGCCCGGCGCCCCCGTCCGCACCGGCCACGTGACCGCCTGCGGGCTCGACGCTCAGCCGCGCGCCGTCCGTCAGCAGGCTGACCGCGGCGCCCCGCACACGCAGCGCGTCGCGTGCGGCCCACAACTGCGCCGGACTGGCGAAGTCGGCCATCACCGCTCCTTTCCGAGGTCGGGGAAACATGTCTGACCAGCTGAGACAACGTTGCCTGACGAGACAAGCGGCGTCCCCCAGGGGGTTGGAGGGGATCACGACGCCCGCGCCACGGCTCCGGCCGTGCGCGCTCACCGACAGGTGGCGCCTTCGTGCCTGGTCAGCTACGTCCCGACGGCTGTCGACAGATCAACCACGCATACCGGAAGGAGCACCGGGGCAGCAGGTCCGACCCGGCCGCCCTCCGCAGGCGGTCGTGCTGAACCCTAGCCACCTGAGACAACGTTGCCTAGAGTTTTCGCGCGAGTGACAGAGAAATCCCGCGCGGAGATCCGGAGAGCGACCGTGTCACAAGCCGTTCACCCGCACGCGCCGGACATCTTCGTCCCCGGCGGGGTCGGGGCCGGGGTCGGGGTCGGGGTCGGGGTCGGGGTCGGGGTCGGGGTCGGCGAGGGTCCCGTCGTGGACCACCGCACCGGCGAACCGGACTGGGTGGACATCCCGTTGGGCGCACAGTGGCGCGCCGCCCTCGCCGGCCGGGAAACGGCGCACGGGG
Organism: Streptomyces sp. NPDC025721; assembly: GCF_055558595.1. Lineage (NCBI taxonomy): Bacteria > Bacillati > Actinomycetota > Actinomycetes > Kitasatosporales > Streptomycetaceae > Streptomyces > Streptomyces sp. NPDC025721. Next base: position 456,102 of record NZ_JBVHMF010000003.1, read on the forward strand.
CGGCCCGTATCGACATGAGTCTCGGCGCGGTCGCGGTACGGGACCGCGCCGGTTGCGTGGCGGGTGGGGACGTTCGCGGGGTGGGCGTGGGGGGCGGGGCCTGAACAGGACCGACGGCGGCCCGGTTCAGTCCCGCGCGGGACTCGGCGGGGCCCCCGCGCCGGTCACCGTCCGGCGCCCGGCCGCGCCGCGCCGTGCTCGACCAGGGTGGTGGGGATGACCACCGTCTGGGGCCGCGACTTGTCCCCCGCGATCCGCCTGAAGAGCAGTTCCGCGCCGATCCGGCCGATGGCGCGGGCGTCGTAGGACACCACGGTCAGCGGGTGGGCCATCAGCGCGGCGGTCTCGAAGTCGTCGAAGCCCACCACTTCGACGGCGCTGCCCGCGCCGCCCGCGCCGACCTCGCCGCCGAGCCGGTTCAGCGCGCCGAGCACGCCGAGCGTGAGCCGGTTGTTCAGCGCGAACAGCGCGGTCGGCGGCTGCGGCCCGGTGAGCATCCGCTCGACGGCGGCCTCGGTGTCGCGCACGGTGTGCAGGCCGTATCTGATCAGGTCGGGGCGGTACGGCAGCCCGGCCCGCTCCAGCGCGGTCTCGGCGGCCGACAGCCGCTCGACCATGGGGTGGATGCTCAGCCAGTCCGAGACCACGCCGATCCGCTCGTGGCCGCGGGCCGTCAGGTGCTCGATCGCGGACCGCGCGCCCGCCGCGTTGTCGATGAGCACGGTGTCCGCGCGCAGGTTGGTGGGCGGCCGGTCGAGGAACACCGCGGGGGTGCCCATGTCGATCTCCGCGCGCAGGTAGACGTGGTCGGCGGTGCTGCCGGCCGGTACGACCAGCAGCCCGTCGACGCGTCGCTCGCACATCTGCAACAGCAGTCGGCGTTCCCGCTCGGCGTCCTCCTCGGAACTCGCGGTGATCAGCAGGGTGTCGTTCTCCAGGGCGCACTGCGCCGCGGCGGCGGCGATGCCCGCGTAGAACGGGTTGGCCAGGTCCTCGATGAGCAGGCCGACCGTGGCCGAGGTGGACTGCGTGCGCAGGTCCCTGGCCATGTTGTTGCGGCGGAAGCCGAGCCGCACCACGGCGGCCCTGACCCGCTCGGCCATCTCCGGATCGACGGTGGACACGCCGTTGACCACACGCGAGACCGTTTTGAGACTGACGTCGGCCTCCCGGGCGACGTCGGTCATCGTCGGCCGCCGCGGGGCCGCGCTCGGGCTCGGTGTACTCACGTGCTGCTCCCCTCGGCGACGCGGCGCCGAGGGGAGGGCCAACGTTGTCTCACGCTCGGATCATACCGCCGCCGGGGTCGCCGAAATCACCCTACGCCATCGGCTGCCGCCTCCCCTTCCGTCAGACCGAACCCGAGCGTGAAGCGGCCCGGTACGGCGGCCAGATGGTGCCGGGGCTGCAACGCGTGCCCGCAGGAGGCGCTGCCGAGGCCGTGGTGTTCGAGGTCGACATTGAGGTGGATGCGGCCGTCGGGCCTGAGGTCGGCGGTGTGCCTGGCCGCCGCCAGCGCCGCGGTGGACCAGGGCCGCGCGGTCAGGTCGAACCAGGGGCTGCCGGTGATCTCCAGACCGGGCCCCGCGGAGTCGCCTTCGGGACCGGTGAGGCGGGCCCAGCGCACATGCCGCCGGTTGCCGTTCTCCTGCGGGTACACGTACGGCGTCTGCGCCTCGGCGACCGTGGTCGCGTACCGCCCGACGCGGACGGCCTCCTCGCTGTCCCGGTAGGACTCGCCGGGACCGAGGCCGAACCAGCTCAGCCGGTCGAGCGCCGCCGGGAGGGTCAGCGCGACGCCGAGCCGGGGCAGCGGTACCTCCCAGGTGCCGACGGGCCGGGTGTCGACGGTGAGCACGAGCCGGTCCCCGGGCCCGGTGGTCCAGTGGTAGTCCGCCAGCATCGCGAGGTCCAGGCCCGCCGGGGCGATCCTGGTCCTCACCGTGAGGCTCGCCTCGCCCGTCGAGATCTCCAGCACCTTGTGCCGGAGCCGGTGCAGGCCGCTGCGGTGCCAGGCGGCCAGGAGCGGCGACCGGCCGTCGTTGTCGATCGGGGCCCGCCACAGGTCGACGCGGGGGCCTTCGAGTGCCAGGTCACCGAGGCGGAGCAGCCGTCCGTCGGCCGCGTCGAACTGTCCGGCGCCGAGGCTGATCGTTCCGCGGCGGCGCGCCCGAGGGGTGGTCGTGGTGGAAGCCGCGCCCGCGGGTCCCGCCGTCAGCGTGGTCGCGCCGTTGCCGTCCGGGGCGAACTGGGACCAGGCGACGGTGTGCCCGGCTCCGGCCCACGACTCGTCCGCGCCGAGCTGCGCGCTGAGGGTCACCCAGCGCTCCCCCGGTCCCGCCGCGGCGAGCGCCTTGGCCAGGCTGTCGGGCCAGTCCGCGCGGCGGGTGTCGCCGGGGTCGGTCACCGGAACCTCCCACGCGCCCTCCCCCGCCTGCACGCCGTCGACTTCGAGCAGCCAGACCCAGCGCAGGTAGCCGGTGTCCCGCGTGTGGTGCAGATTGCGGATCTCGACTCCGCCGCCGTCGCGGCGGGCGGTGATCCTGACCGGCTCGATGACCTTCGCGTACTCCAGGAGTCCGGGAGAGGGGGTGCGGTCGGGAAAGACCAGACCGTCGGCGACGAAGTTGCCGTCGTGGACGGGCTCGCCGAAGTCGCCTCCGTAGGCGTAGAAGAGCGTGCCCTCCTCGTCGCGCTGGGCGACGCCGTGGTCGATCCACTCCCAGACGAAGCCGCCCGCCAGCCGGGGGCTGCTCTCGAACAGCTCCTGGTACTGGCGCAGTCCGCCGGGGCCGTTGCCCATCGCGTGGGCGTACTCGCACAGCAGGAGCGGCATCGCGCGCCTGCGGGCGTCGTTGGCCGGGTCGCCGGTGAGCGGTTCCTGGCGCGCGGCGACCGCCGCCACGAACGCGTAGTCGGGGTACATCACCGAGTACACGTCGGTGTAGGCGCAGTCGTCCCAGTCGCCCTCGTAGTGGATCAGCCGGTCGGGGTCGCGGTCGCGGATCCACTCGGCCATGGCCGCGAGATTCGCGCCGACGCCGGACTCGTTGCCGAGCGACCACATCACGACGCTGGGGTGGTTCTTGTCGCGCTCGACCATCCGCTCGGCCCGGTCGAGCAGCGCGGGGCGCCACTCGGGCTCGTCGGAGGGGTTGCGGCGCCAGCCGTTCTCCGAGAAGCCGTGGGTCTCCAGGTCGCACTCGTCGACCACCCACAGGCCGTGTTCGTCGCAGAGGTCGAGGAAGGCGGCGGCGGGCGGATAGTGGCTGGTCCGCACGGCGTTGATGTTGTGCCGCTTCATCAGCAGCACGTCGGCGAGCATCGTCTCGCGGGTCAGCGCGCGGCCCCTGACCGGGTCCCATTCGTGCCGGTTGACGCCGCGGAAGACGAGCGGCCTGCCGTTGGCGGTGACGACGCCGTCCTCGACCACGACCCGGCGGAAGCCGATACGCAGCGGGACGCGTTCGGTGGCCGTGACGAGTTCGCCCGCGTAGAGCCGGGGCTGTTCGTCGCTCCAGGGGGTGACGCCCGGCGCGGTGTGCGGACCGGCGGGATCGGCGTCGGTGATGCCGAGTTCGGGGACGCTCAGGCGCGCGTCGCCCGCGCCGTCGACGTCGACCCGCAGGGTGCCGGTGCCGGAGTGGTGGTCGTAGTCGGCGTGCACGAAGAAGTCGGCGATGCCGCCGGCCGGCCGGGCCAGCAGCCGTACGGGGCGGAAGACACCCGACAGCCACCACATGTCCTGGTCTTCCAAGTAGCTGGCGGACGACCACTGGTGGACCCGTACGGCCAGCACGTTGCGGCCGGTCCGCAGGGTGTCGGTGACGTCGAATTCGGTGGGCAGCCGGCTGCCCTTGCCGTCGCCGAGCGGCCGGCCGTTGAGCCAGACCGCGAAGGCGGAGTCGACGCCCTCGAAGCGGAGCACCGCGGTGCCGCCGTCGGCGAAGCCCTCCGCAACGTCGAACTCCCTGCGGTACTCGCCTGTCGGGTTCTCGTCGGGCACGCGCGGCGGGTCGACGGGGATCGGGAAGGTGACGTTGGTGTACGCGGGTGTGCCGAAGCGGCCGGGTCCGGGGACGCCGTCCATCTGCCAGGACGAGGGCACGGGGACGGTCGTCCACTCGGCGGCGTCGAACTCCGGGGCCTCGAAGCCCACGGTCACGTCGTGGAGACCGTCGCCGAGCCGGAAGCTCCAGTCGCCGTTCAGGTCGAGGGCGGGTGCGTCGGAGTCGAACGACGCGCGGGGCCGCAGCCGGCCGTTGCCGGGTGATACGTCCTCGACGTAGGCGCAGGCGTCCGGGCTTTCGCTCCGGTTCTGGGCGTGGTCCATCGGTGCGACCGGTCCTTTCCGGGGGTCTGGGGCGTACCCATAAGGGGTGTACGAGTCGGGGCTGACGCGTCAGGCGGCGGGACCGCGCGGGGCGGGGCTGATGTACGGCGGGCTTGCGCGAAGCGGGGCTGACGCGGGGCGGGATCGCGCGGGGCGGCGGGTGCTCAACCGGCCGCGCGCGGCGGCGCTGTGGACGCGCGGACCTTGAGCGTGCTGGGCATGACGTTCTCGCGCTGGGCCGGCGGGCGGCCGTCCAGCAGGTCGAGCAGGATCTGCGCGGCGCGCCGACCCACGTCGACGCTGTGCAGGTTGACGCTGGTCAGCGTCGGGTCGACGAGGTCGGCGGCCTCGGTGTCGTCGAAGCCCGCCACGGACACGTCGGCGGGCAGGGCGTGTCCGTGCTCGCGCAGCCAGCGCAGCGCGCCCAGGGCCATGCCGTCGTTGAAGGCGAAGATCGCGGTGGGCGGTTCCGGGTGGGCCATGAGCCGTTCGGCCGCCGCGTAGCCGGAAGCGGCGGTGAAGTCGCCGTGCTCCATGAGGTCGTCGGGGACAGTGCGGTGCGCGTCGGCCAGGGCGCGGTGCAGCCCACGCAGCCGGGCGGCCATCGCGAGACGGTTCTCCCGGGGGCCGTTGACCACGCCGATCCGGCGGTGGCCGAGGGCCAGCAGGTGCTGGGCGACGGCGTAGGCGCCGCCCTCGTCGTCGGGGTGGACGCAGGTGAGGTCTTCGGCGGTGTAGCCGATGACCACGGTGGGATATCCGGCGGACCGCAGGGCGGGCAGCGACTCCCCGCCGGTTCCGGCCTCTACCAGCAGGCCGTCGACCTGGCGGCGCTGGACGAACCGGCGGTAGGCGGAGGCGGGTTCGTCGGCCACCTCGCGGGTGGACAGCAGCAACCCGTAGCCGCGCGAGGTCAGTTCCTGGTCGGCGCCCTGCACCAGGCGGATCAAGTGGTCGTTGGAGAAGGCGAATCCGGGGTTGTGCGGCAGGACGACGCCGATCACCTCGGTACGGCCGCTGGCCAGGGCGCGGGCACCGGCGCTCGGCCGGTAGTCGAGCGTCCGCATGGCGACCAGCACCCGGTCGCGTACGGCGTCGGTGACCGTACGGTCGCCGTTGATCACCCGGGAGACCGTCTGGTGGGAGACACCCGCCTCGGCCGCGACGGTACGCAGAGTCGGCCGATCCGACACGGGGCATCCTCGATTCCTCAGTGACCGTTCACATGACGCGTCACTCATTGTAGAACCGATCGCCGCCGAGCGGAAGAGGTACGCGCCATTGACGCCGGGTGCGGCGAGTCCTAGCTTTACCTCCCGTCAAGTGAACGGTCACTCGTGTACCGCCAGACCGGCTCGAAGGTGTCGGCCCCACGACGGAGGACCCCGAACATGAGCGAGCAGGAACCCGCAGACAATCCCCCCGCACCCCGTCACACCCCGCGCGGTACCGGCGCCGTCTCCCGCCGGCGGATGCTGGCCTACGGCAGGAACGCCGCGATCGTCGCCGGAGCCGCCGTGGCGCTTCCGGCCGCTGTCACCTCCGCGGCGCGGGCCGCCGCCCCGCCGCCCGCCGCGCCCACCGGCGCGTCAGGACCGCTCGCCGCGCCCCCGGCGGCCACCGCGATCCCGACCAACACCCTGCCGAACGTGGTCACTTCCTGGACCGGGAACACCTTCTCCGGGGCCACCGAGTGGGTGCAGGACTTCGTCTTCAACATCGCCGTCGCCAAGGACGGCACCGTCTACACCGTCAGCTTCTGGGACGAGGGCGGGAACTACGCCGGCATCTACAAGGACGGCCATCTCATCGGGAACTGCCACGGCGCGAACGGCGACGCGGTGGCGGTCAACGACTCGTACGTCTATCTCAGCGTCGGCAACGGCCTGACGCGCTTCGGCCTGAACGGCGCCGCCACCTCGCTGACCTACGCCGTGGGCAGTTCGCCCGCCGCCGCCGCGGCCTCGGCGACGCAGGTGGTCGCCACCGACCGGGCGGCCAACCTCGTCAAGGTCTTCGACGCCGCCAGCGGTGCGCTGCTGCGCAGTTGGAGCGTCAACAAGCCCGGCGCGGTGGCGATCGGCGCCAACGGCGAGATCTGGGTGGTCGCGAATGTCACGCGCGACGCCAACGACGGCCACTTCTGGCACGCCGACCCCGCGCATCCGGCGCAGATCCTGCACTTCTCCAACACCGGCGCGGCGCTGGCCGGAACGATCAGCGGCCCCTCCGCCGACTGGCTGCCCACCTCGCTCGCCGTGGACGTCCACGGCGACCTCCTCGTCGGCGACAACGGCCCGCTGCGCCAAGTCCACACGTACACCGGCCTGTCCGGTACGCCCACCCGGGCCCGCAGCCTCGGCCAGGCGGGCGGCATCGGCGCGGGGACACCGGGCCGGGTCACCGCGGACAAGTTCTTCGGCATCGTCGGCGTCGGCGGCGACTCCGCAGGAAACGTCTATGTCGCGATGTACGAATTCGGCACCTGGCTGCGGAAGTTCACCGCCGCCGGGGCCGTGGTGTGGCAGCTCCAGGGCAGCGCCTTCGTGGACTCCGCCGACTTCGACCCGGCCTCCGACGGCGTCGAGGTCTACACCAAGCAGAATCACTACACCGTCAACTACGCGCGGCAGCCCGGCACCGACGCGACCTGGCGCAGCTACACCCTCGACTCGGTCAACTACCCGCAGGACGCACGGCTGTTCCTGCCCGGCCATCACCACCACGCCACCTCGCCCTTCCTGAAGCGGCTCAACGGGCAGATGTACATGTACGTGACGGGCATGTACTGCGGTCACCTGCTCATCTACCGCTTCCAGGGCGAGATCGCGAAGCCGTCGGGGGCGATCTTCAAGGCGCACTGGTCGGGAGCCGATCCGGGCGACGACCCCAACTGGCCGCCGAACCAGCCCGCCTCTGGTCAGTGGATCTGGCGCGACCTGAGCGGCAACGGCGCGTTCGAGGCCGGGGAGTTCATCCAGCCAGGCGACGGCAGCAACTCCCCCGGCAACTGCTGGGTCTGGTACGTCGACGACCGGGGCGACATCTGGGAGGGCGGCGACCGCGACCTGCGCCGCTACCCGTTGCAGGGCTTCGACGCGCAGGGCAACCCGGTCTACACGTACGCGAGCCGGGAGACGATCGCGCTGCCCGCGCCGTTCAGCGTCGTCCGCCGTCTGCACTACGACGTGGCCACCGACGTGATGTACATGGTCGGCTACACCCCTGACCAGGTCTTCGACAACGCCCACTGGAAGGAGTGCGGCAAGGTCCTGGTGCGCTACGACAAGTGGAGCACCGGCAACCGCACCCCGACCTGGACGCTGCTGCTGCCCTGGGACACCGCCGCCAACCCGATCGTGACGATGGTGAGTCTGGCCTTCGCGGGCGACTACATCTTCATCTCCGGTATCGCGACGCGCGGGCAGATCTGGGTGTGGAAGGCCGCCGACGCCAGCCCGGTCGGGACCTGGCAGCCCGGCGCCAACGTCGGCGGCGTGGAACGTACGGGGTGGGTCGACGTGCCGTACGGCATCACCGCGACCCGCAGGTCCAACGGCGACTATCTGGTCCAGGTCGAGGACGACCTGTTCAACAAGGTGCTGCTGTACCGCTGGACGCCGTAGGGACGCGCGGGGGCGCGGACGGGCGGCCGGAGGGGTGCCGCCCGTCCGCGCCGATGCGCGCCGGTACCAGCCGCTGCACGTCGTCGCGTGTCGGTCCGTGGGGATGACGTCAACACATCGAGCAGACAGGGAGTTTCCGTGACGGACGGACAACGGGTGCGGGTGGTCGCATCCGACGGCGTCGAGCTGGACGCCGTCGTGCACCGCCCCGCGTCCGGCGCCCCCGGTGCAGAGTCCGGAACAGGGGCCGGAACAGGGGCCGGGAACAGGCCAGGGACCAGGTCCGGAACAGGCCCCGAGGGCACGGTGCTCCTGGTCCACGGAATCTCCGCGGATCTGGACGAGGGCGGGGCGTTCGTACGGCTCGCCCAGCGGCTGGCAGAACAGGGCCTGACCGCGCTGCGGTTCAGCTTCCGCGGGCACGGGGAGAGCGGCGGCGCTCCGCAAGGTGTGACGATCGCCGGGGAGATGCTGGACCTGGCGGCCGTCACGGCCTACGCCGAGCGGGAGTTGCCCGGTCCGCTGGCGGTGGTGGCGGCGAGCTTCGGCGCCGTGTCCACCGGCCTGTCGATGCCCTGGCTGGGCGACCGGCTGGCCCGGCTGGTGCTGTGGAATCCCGTGCTCGACCTGCGCCGGACCTTCCTCGAACCCGAACTCCCCTGGGGGCTGGCGAACTTCGGACCGGGTCCGCTGAAGGGCCTCGCCGAGCACGGGGAGCTGCTGATCGGCGGCCGGTTCGCCTTGGGCCGGGTGCTGTTCGCGGAGCTGGCCGCCCACCGGCCGATCGACGCCTACACCGCGGGCGGCCCGCCCGCCCTCGTCCTGCACGGGGACCGCGACGACTGCGTCTCCTTCGACATCGCCCGTGACGTCGCGGCGACGGTCCCGCACTGGGAATTCCGCCCGCTGCCCGGCGCCGGCCACGGTTTCCACTCCCCCGAGCACGAGCCCGAGGCGGTCGCGATGACCGCGCGGTGGCTCGCGCGCGGCATGACGGCCCAGGAGGGCACCGTATGACCCGGCCGGCCGGAAACCTTCCGTACCGTACGGCGCTGATCGGCGCGGGCAGCATCGCCGACGACGCCCATGTCCCCGCGATCCGGGCGCTGTCCGGGCAGCTCGACCTGGTGGCGGTCGCGGACTCCGACCCGGCGCGAGCCGCGGACTTCGCGGCGCGGCACGGCATCGCGCGCCGTTACGACGACCCGCTGGAACTGCTGGCCGTCGAACGGCCCGACCTGGTGGTGATCTGCTCCCCATCGTTCACCCACACCGATCTGACGGTGGCCGCGCTGGAGGCGGGTGCCTGGGTCTACTGCGAGAAGCCGCTGTGCGGTTCGCTGGCCGACCACGACCGGATTCTGGCCGCGGAGCGCGCGACGGGCCGCTGCTGTGCGCCGGTCTTCCAGTGGCGGGCGGGGTCGGGCGCCGCGCACGTACGCGGTCTGCTGCGCGACGGTGTGCTCGGGCCGCCGCTGCTGGCGCTGTGCCAGACCACCTGGTACCGGGGCGCGGATTACTACGCGGCCCCGTGGCGCGGTCGGCGCGCCACCGAACTGGGCGGTGCCACCGTCACGCAGGGCATCCACGCCATGGACCTGATGCTGTGGCTGATGCCCGACTGGGCGGAGGTGAGCGCGCGCATCGCGACGGTCGACCGGGACATCGAGACGGAGGACGTGTCCCTCGCCCATGTCGCCTTCGCCTCCGGCGCGCAGGCGTCGATCGTGAACAGCGTCGTGTCGGCGCGCCAGGAGTCGTATCTGCGGATCGACTGCGCGCGGGCCAGTACGGAGCTGCGCCACCTGTACGCGTACGGCAACGAGCACTGGACGTTCACCCCCGCGCCCGACCGGCCGCCGTCCACGCCCGGCTGGGACACCATCGGCGCCGAGGTGCCCGCGCACCAGGCGCCGCAGCTCGCGGACCTGGTCGCGCGGATGCGGCGGGGCGAGCCGCCCGAGCACACGGCGGCCGACGCGCGCCGCACCACCGAATTCGTCACCGCCCTCTACAAGTCGGCCGCGACCGGCCGCCCGGTCCCGCGGGGCTCGATCGGCGCGGACGACCCCTTCCACCGGTCCTGGTGGGGCGCCCCGCCCTCTCCCTGACGGCTCCCGCGCTCCCCCGGCCCGAGCACCGCGCCTTCAGCGTCGGGCGGTGCCCGGGCTCCGGCGGCGCAGGTACTCGAGGAGCAGGACGTTGGCGAGGGCCGCGGCGATCAGGAGGACGACGTTGAGCGTCGCGCTGCCCGCGCTGAGCCAGGCGGCATCGTCGCCGTCGGCGTTCGTGGTGGACGCCCACAGCCCGCCGACCCCCTTGAGCAGCGCGTAGCCGCCGTAGACGAGGACCAGTGCCGCCATCCCGAAGGGCAGGGTCACGGCCACGGCCAGCAGGTACGGAAGGCTCGTCCCGGTGACGGCGCCGAGCACCGCCAGGACGGCCACGACCGCCATGTACAGGCCCTGGACGGTCCGCCATCCCCATGTCGCGCCGCGCATCGCCGTACTCCCCCCGCCGACGAACCACCACCGCACATGACTGTAGGCCCGGCGTGCGCGCGGGGAGCCGGGAGGGCCTCGCCATACGGGCCGGAGGGGCCATACGCGCCGTACGCGTCGCATACGCCACACGCGCCGTACGCACACCGCGTCGAGCCGGGACAGGCGGCGGCGCGCCCGGCCGGGAGAGACGGCGAAGGCTCCGCGCGTCCCTCCCGGCCGTCGCGGCCGCGTCACGCGGCCGTCGGCCGGAGCCTCACAGCTCGGCGCGCACCGTACGGGCCGCCGCCACCAGATTCTCCAGCGACGCCTTCGTCTCGGGCCAGCCGCGGGTCTTCAGGCCGCAGTCGGGGTTGACCCACAGCCGCTCGGCGGGGATGGCGAGCAGGCCCTCGCGCAGCAGCGAGGCCGCCTCCGCCGCGTCGGGCACCCGCGGCGAGTGGATGTCGTACACGCCGGGTCCCGCCTCGCGCGGGTAGCCGTGCGCGGCCAGTTCGGTGGCGACCTGCATGTGGGAGCGGGCGGCCTCCAGGCTGATGACGTCGGCGTCGAGGTCGTCGATGGCCTGGACGATGTCGCCGAACTCGGCGTAGCACATGTGGGTGTGGATCTGGGTGCCGGGAGCGACGGCGCCGGTGGTGAGCCGGAACGCCTCGGTGGCCCAGTCCAGGTACGCGGGCCGGTCGGCGGCGCGCAGCGGCAGGGTCTCGCGCAGCGCGGGCTCGTCGACTTGGATCACGCAGGTGCCCGCGGCTTCGAGGTCGGTGACCTCGTCGCGCAGGGCGAGCGCGACCTGCCGCGCGGTGTCGCCGAGCGGCTGGTCGTCGCGGACGAAGGACCAGGCCAGCATGGTGACGGGACCGGTGAGCATGCCCTTGACCGGGCGGTCGGTGAGCGACTGGGCGTACGACGTCCAGCGCACCGTCATCGGCTCCGGCCGGGAGATGTCCCCGGCCAGGACCGGCGGGCGCACGTACCGGGTGCCGTAGGACTGCACCCAGCCGTGCCGGGTGGCGAGGTAGCCGGTGAGCTGCTCGGCGAAGTACTGCACCATGTCGTTGCGTTCGGGTTCGCCGTGCACGAGCACGTCGAGGCCGGTCCTCTCCTGGAAGAAGACGACCTCGCCGATCTCGGCCCTGATCCGCTCCTCGTACCCCGCGGTGTCGATCCGGCCGGCCCGCAGGTCGGCGCGGGCGGCGCGCAGGTCGTCGGTCTGCGGGAACGAGCCGATGGTGGTGGTCGGCAGCAGCGGCAGGCCGAGCCGGGCGCGCTGGGCGGCGGCGCGCTCGGTGTACGGCTGCGAGCGGCGCCCGTCGGCGTCGGTGACGGCCGCGCTCCTGGCACGTACGGCCGGGTCGCGGGTGATCGGGGAGGCGGCGCGGGAGGCGAGGGCGGCGCGGTTGGCGGCGATCTCGGCGGCGATGGTGTCGGTGCCCTCGGCCAGGCCCTTGGCGAGCGTCACGATCTCGGTGGTCTTCTGCGCGGCGAAGGCGAGCCAGCCCAGAATCCGGGGGTCGATGTCGCGTTCGGGCGCGGTGTCGAGCGGGACGTGCAGCAGCGAGCAGGACGCGGCCACGTCGACGCGGTCGGCGAAGCCGAGGAGGGTGGCGAGGGTGGCCAGCGACTTCTCGTAGTCGTTGATCCAGATGTTGCGGCCGTTGACGACGCCCGCGACGAGCCGCTTGCCCGGCAGTCCGCCGACGGCGGCGAGGCCGTCCAGATTCGCGGCGGCGGCGTCGGTGAAGTCCAGCGCCAGGCCCTCGACCGGGGCCTTGGCCAGGACGGGCAGCGCCTCGCCGAGCCGGTCGAAGTACGAGGCGACCAGCAGTTTCGGCCGGTCGGTGAGGCCGCCGAGGTCGCGGTAGGCGCGGGCGACGGCGTTCAGTTCGGCCGGGGTGCGGTCCTGGACGAGCGCGGGCTCGTCGAGCTGCGCCCAGGTGGCGCCCGCGGCGCGCAGGTCGGCGAGGACTTCGGCGTAGACGGGCAGCAGCCGGTCGAGCAGCGTCAGCGGCTCGAAGTCGGCGGCGACGCCGGGGGCGGGCTTGGCGAGCAGCAGATACGTGACCGGGCCGACCAGGACGGGCCGGGCGGTGTGGCCGAGCGCGGCGGCTTCCTTGAACTCGGCGACCTGCTTGGCGGAGTCGGCGGTGAAGACGGTGTCGGGGCCCAGTTCGGGGACCAGGTAGTGGTAGTTCGTGTCGAACCACTTGGTCATCTCCAGCGGCGCCACCTCCTGCGTGCCGCGGGCCATCGCGAAGTAGCCGTCGAGCGCGTCCGCGGTGACGGCCGACCGGTGCCTCGGGGGGACGGCGCCGACCATGACACTGGTGTCCAGCATGTGGTCGTAGTACGAGAAGTCGCCGGTCGGCACCTCGTGGACGCCCGCCTCGGCCAGCTTCCGCCAGGTCGAGCGGCGCAGGTCAGCCGCGGTCTGCCGGAGGGCGTCGGCGGTGACGCGGCCCTTCCAGTAGCCCTCGACGGCCTTCTTCAGTTCACGGTTCTCACCCTGGCGGGGGTAGCCGTACACGGTGGCCCGTGCTGCCGCGGCTGCGGACTTCGCTGTCACGGAAATCTCCTTCGCGAGATGACTCCTGGCCTCCCGGCGACGGGACGCGAGCGCGAAAGGGAGGTGACAGACCCGACGGACCCACAGTGCCCCGCAATGGCACCGGTCCGTCCGATATGCACGCCGACCCGCCCACGAGGTCACCGGGATATCCGTACGCGAACGGTCGCGTACGGGCGACGGGCAGGTCTTCGGACTCGCGGGCACGTCCGCCTGAGGCGGACACCTACTGACCGTCGCTTCCCAGGTCCGGTACGTCGGACCCAGTGCGTATGACGGCGGTCGTTCCCACTCACCGCTGCGGGGCAGTCCCGGATTCGCACCGGGTTCCCTCTTACGACGCGACCGCCTGGCTGACGGACGCGAACCTGTCGCACCGGCCAGGCTAGAGCGCGGACCACGCTCCGGTCACGTCGGACCACATTCCGGACGGCGGCCCCGGCCCTGAACCGGTCCTGAACCGGTCCTGAGCCGGCCATGACGCGGCCCTGGCCCGGTCCTGACCCTGCCATGACGCGGCCCTGACCCGCTCCTGGCCCGGTGCGCGCTCTAGCCGGAGGTGGCGCCCGCGCCCGCCGCGACCGCGCCCGTCGCCACCAGCGCGATGATGACCACGCCGAGCAGCACCCGGTAGATCACGAACGGCGTGAAGCTGCGGTGGGAGATGTACTTCAGGAACCAGGCGATGGCCGCGTAGCCGACCGCGAAGGCGATGACCGTCGCCAGCATCGTCGGGCCCCAGGCGGGCGCCGGGCCGCTGCCGAGCTTGAACAGCTCCAGGCCGCCGGAGGCCAGCACGGCGGGGATGGCCAGCAGGAACGAGTAGCGCGCGGCGGCCTCGCGGCTGTAGCCGAGGAACAGTCCGGCGCTGATGGTGCCGCCGGAGCGGGAGACGCCGGGGATCAGGGCGAGCGCCTGCGCCAGGCCGTACCAGAGGGAGTGCCGGAAGGTCAGCTCGGTGATCGGCTTGGGGCGGCGCACGGCGCGGGTGCGGTCGGCGACCGCCAGGACGAGTCCGAACAGGATCAGGACGGTGCCGGTGATCCGCAGGTCGCGCAGGCCGTTCTCGATGGTGTGCTGGAATGCCGCGCCCAGGACGGCGATCGGGACCGTACCGACGATCACGAACCAGCCCATCCGCGCGTCGTGGTCCTTGCGGCGCTCGGGGTGGAACAGCGACGCGGTCCACGCCTTGACGATGGTGGCGATGTCGCGCCGGAAGTAGATCAGCACGGCGGTCTCCGTGCCCAGTTGGGTGACCGCGGTGAAGGCCGCTCCGGGGTCGTCCCATCCGGCGAGGACGGAGACCACGCGTATGTGCGCGCTCGACGACACCGGCAGGAATTCGGTCAGACCCTGCACAAGGCCCAGGACAGCGGCGGTGAACCAGGACACGGCGGGGTGCTCCGGGGAGAGTTCGAGGGGAGGGTGGGTGAAGCGGGCGACGGCGTGCGGAGTCCGGGGCGGGGGGGGGGGGGGGGGGGGGGGGGGGGGGGGGGGGGGGGGGGGGGGGGGGGGGGGGGGGGGGGGGGGGGGGGGGGGGGGGGGGGGGGGGGGG
>NZ_JBVHMF010000004.1:0-11117 GCF_055558595.1 Streptomyces sp. NPDC025721
TCCAGCTCGGCAACGACCTCCCCTCCCACATCCTCGTCCCCGCCATCCACAAAAACCGCCACCAGATCCGCGACATCTTCCACACCCAGATGACCACATGGGGCCGCCCCGCACCCGACAACCTCACCGACACCCCCGCCGACCTCGCCGAAGCCGCCCGCCTCCACCTGCGGGAAAAGTTCCTCCGCGCGAAAGTCGGGATCTCCGGCGCCAACTTCATGATCGCCGACACCGGCACCCTCGTCGTCGTCGAATCCGAAGGCAACGGCCGCATGTGCCTCACCCTCCCCGAAACACTCATCTCCGTCGCCGGCATCGAGAAAGTCATCCCCACCTTCCAGGACCTGGAAATCTACCTCCAGACCCTCCCCCGCTCCTCCACCGCCGAACGCATGAACCCCTACACCACCCTGTGGACCGGCACCACCCACACCGACGGCCCCGAAAACTTCCACCTCGTCCTCATCGACAACGGCCGCACCGACACCCTCGCCGACACCACCGGCCGCCAGGCCCTGCGCTGCATCCGCTGCTCCGCCTGCCTCAACGTCTGCCCCGTCTACGAACGCGCCGGCGGCCACGCCTACGGCTCCCCCTACCCCGGCCCCATCGGCGCCATCCTCACCCCCCAACTCCGCACCACCGCCACCGAACTCGACGCCTCCCTCCCCTACGCCTCCACCCTCTGCGGCGCCTGCTACGACGTCTGCCCCGTCGCCATCAACATCCCCCAAGTCCTCGTCCACCTCCGCGAACGCGTCGCCCAGGGCGCCACCACCACCCAGGACGGCCAACGCGTCACGATCAAGCCCGCCAAAGGCCACGCCGCCGAACGCGCCACCATGCGCGCCGCCCGCTGGACACTCGACCACCCGGGCATCATGCGCCAGGGCCAGCGCCTCGCCACCCGCACCCGCCGTCTCCACCCCCAACGGCTCCCCGGACCCGCCAAAGCCTGGACCGCCACCCGCGACCTCCCCACCCTCCCCCCGCAGACCTTCCGCGACTGGTGGCAGAAAAACCAACCAGCCAACCACCCCCAGACCAAGGAGAACGGCCAGTGACCTCCCGCGACACCGTCCTCACCCGCATCCGCAACGCCCTGGGCACCACGTCGGACAGCCCGGCACCGGCCACCACGTACACAGCACGCGACTACCTCACCGTGCACGCCGACCGCACCCCGTACGAGACCGCCGATCTGCTCGCGGACAACCTCGCCGACTACCGGGCCCACATCCACCGCACGGATCAGGCGGGGCTGGCACCCGCGGTGGCGCGGCTGCTGGCCGAGCGGGGTGCGCGGACGGCGGTCGTCCCGGCGGGGGTCCCGAGGGAGTGGCTGGCCGGGATCGGCGGGACACGGTTGCTGGACGACGTACCGCCGCTGACCGCGGCGCAGTTGGACGAGGTCGACAGTGTGATCACCGGCTGCGCCCTGGCCGTCGCCGAGACCGGCACCATCGTGCTGGACGCGGGCGCCGACCAGGGGCGGCGGATTCTCACGCTCGTCCCCGACCACCACATCTGCGTCGTGCGGGCACCGGATCAGGTGGTCGCGTCGGTCCCCCAGGCCCTCCCCCGCCTGGACCCCACCCGGCCCCAGACCTGGATCTCAGGCCCCTCCGCCACCAGCGACATCGAACTCGACCGCGTCGAAGGCGTCCACGGCCCCCGCACCCTGGACGTCATCCTCGTGGGTCCGCCGCCGAGCGGCTGACCTTCAGCGCCCACACCACCAGAGGAATCTGGACAGGGAGCCGGGCGTAGGCCGCGGCCTTCAGGGGTGCGGGGCGGTGCCGCCAGTCGTAGGCCATCTTGACGTTGGCGGGGAAGACGGCGGCGAAGAATCCGGCGGTGACCAGGGCGCCGGTGCGGCGGGTCGCGGGGAGGGCGACGGCGGCGGCCAGCGCGAGTTCGGCGACGCCGCTGGCGCGGGTCCAGGCGCGGGGGCTGCCCGGAAGGGACTCGGGCACGATCGCCTCGTACGGTCCGGGGGCGAGGAAGTGGGTGGCGCCGGCTCCGGCGAGCAGGCCGACGAGCAGTCGAGTGGAACGTGCGGGCACCGGGCACCTCCTGAGCGGGCGGGCGATTCCCGCCGCACTCTCACCTTACCCATGAGTAAGGTCGGGGCGGCGGCCCCTTCCGCGTTACGAGGCCGTGGTGGCGAGCTGCGAGTCGCGCCGTACGAGCGCGGCGTAGCGGCCGTCCTGGGCGAGCAGTTCGTCGTGCGTGCCGCGCTCCATGATCCGGCCCGCGTCGAGGACCACGATCTGGTCGGCGTCGCGCACGGTGGACAGCCGGTGGGCGATCGTGATGGTGGTGCGTCCCGCGGACAGCGAGTCGATCGCCTCCTGGACGTCGTGTTCGGTCCGGGTGTCGAGCGCGCTGGTGGCCTCGTCCAGGATGAGGACAGGCGGGTCGCGGAGGATGGTGCGGGCGATGGCCAGGCGCTGCTTCTCGCCGCCGGAGAAGCGGTAGCCGCGTTCGCCGACGAGGGTGTCGTAGCCGTCGGGCAGCCCGGAGATGTGGTCGTGGATCTGGGCGGCCTTCGCCGCGGCGCGGATCTCGTCGTCGGTGGCTTCGGGTTTGGCGAAGCGCAGGTTCTCGGCGACCGAGGCGTGGAAGAGGTACGTCTCCTGGGAGACGACGCCCACCGCGTCGGCGAGGGTGTCGAAGGTGAGGTCGCGTACGTCGGCGCCGTCGAGCGTCACCTTACCGCCGGTCACGTCGTACAGCCGAGGCACCAGGTAGCTCAGGGTGCTCTTGCCGGAGCCGGTGGCGCCGACGACGGCGAGGCTGCTGCCCGCGGGGACGGTGATGTCGATGTCGCGCAGGGTCGGCGCGCCGGACTCGGGGTCGTAGGCGAAGTCGACGTGCTCGAAGCGGACGTCGCCGCGTACCCGGTCCAGGGTCCGGGCGTCGGGGCGCTCGGTGATGTCGACGGGCAGGTCGAGGTATTCGAAGATGCGCTGGAAGAGCGCGAGCGAGGTCTGGACGTCCACGCCGGTGGACAGCAGCGACACGGACGGGCGGAAGAGGCCCTGCTGGAGCGAGACGAAGGCGACGAGGGTGCCGATGGAGACGGCGGGCGCGCCGTTGGACATGGTCAGACCGGCGGCCCAGTAGAGCAGTGCGGGCATCGCCGACATGACGATGCCGATGGTGGACATCCGCCAGCGGCCGGACATGCTGGAGCGCACTTCGAGGTCGACCAGGCGCTCGGACTCGGTCGAGAAGTCGCGGGTCAGGGAGTCGGAGCGGCCCATGGTGCGGCCGAGCAGGATGCCGCTGACGGACAGCGACTCGGTGACGATCGCGGACATCGAGGCCATCTGCCGCTGCCGGTTGGTGGCGATCCGCTTGCGTTCGCGGCCGACCCGGCGGGCGATCCAGACGAAGAGCGGGAGCAGCAGCAGCGAGACGACGGTCAGCCGCCAGTCGAGGGCGAGCATCGCGATGACGGAGGCGATGACCGCCGTGAGGTTGGAAACCAGGGAGGTCGCGGTCGAGGTGACGGTGGCCTGCATGCCGCCGATGTCGTTGGCGATCCTGGACTGCACCTCGCCGGTGCGGGTGCGGGTGAAGAAGGCCAGCGACATGCGCTGGAGGCGTTCGTAGACGGCGGTGCGCAGGTCGTGCATGACGCGCTGGCCGACGGTGGTGGAGATCAGGGTCTGGAGCACACCGAATACGCCGGTGGCGACGGCGGTGGCGATCATGCCGAGCGCGAGCAGGCTCAGCAGGCCGGTGCGGCCCTGCGGTATCGCGGTGTCGAGGATCGCCCGCAGCAGGAACGGCGAGGCGACCGAGACGAGGGAGGAGAGGCCGACCAGGGCGCCGACGACGGCGAGGCGGCCACGGTAGGGACGGAAGAGCCGCAGGATGCGGCGCATGTCGACGGGGGTGTCGGGCTTCTTCTTCGGTGGTGTCCACCGGGAGGCGAGTTCTCGTTCGTGATCGGGGCGCAAAGGACTCCTTGAGAGTTCAGGCAGATGCTGACATTGGGAGTATAGGTCATTGTTACCTATGCTCACAATGGACATGGTCCTGATACGCTCGTCACATGGAATCCCGCACGACAGCCGTGCCGCCGGGCCCGGTGACCGCCGGCCTCGCCACGACCGCGCCGGACGAGATCACCGGGCGGCTCGCCGATCAGCTCATCCGGCTGAGCCGCCGCCTGCACAAGTCCCAGCGCCACCTCATGGAGCCGCTGGGGATCACCCCGGCCCAGGCGCGGCTGCTGCGCACCCTCGCGCACTGCGACGAGCCGCCGCGGATGGCCGATCTCGCCCAGCGCCTGGAGGTCGTGCCGCGGGCCGTGACGACCCTGGTGGACGCGCTGGAGGGGCTGGAGCTGGTACGGCGGGTGCCCGATCCGAGCAACCGCCGGGTGATCAGGATCGAGCTGACCGAGGCGGGCGTCGCCGCGCTGCTGGAGCTGCGCGGGGCCCGCCGTACGGCCGCCGCCGAACTGCTGGCCCCGCTCGACGACGGCCAGCGCGCGGCACTCACCGCGCTGCTGGCCGTACTCGACGAGGAGGCGCCGCACGGCGGCGGCCACCGGCCGTCGCACTGAGCGGCGCCCGCGGGCTCACTCGGCCAGGTCCGCCGGGGCGGTCTGGCCGCCGATCTGCGGCCCGACCTCGGCGGTGCAGGCGCTGCACCGGCGGGCGGCGGTCGGTATCGCGGTCAGGCACTCGGGGCATTCGCGGACCGGGGCCGCCGCCGCCTTGGGGAAGAACTTCTCCTGCATGCGGTTCATCGGCAGGACGACCAGGAAGTAGATCACCGCGGCGACGATCACGAAGCTGATCACCGCGTCGATGAAGGCGCCGTAGGGGAAGGTCACGCTGGAGACCGTGAACTTCTGAGTGGCGAAGTTGCCCGTGGCGCCGGAGGCCAGGCCGATGAGCGGCGTCAGGAACGCCTTGACGAAGGCGGTCACCAGAGCGGTGAAGGCCGCGCCGATGACGATGCCGACCGCGAGGTCGACGACGTTGCCGCGGAGCAGGAACGTCCGGAAGCCTCTCATGGGTGGGGGGTCCCCTCTGTAGTCAGGAATTGGAACACCACAGTGTGCCGGTCCTCACCACAGAGGGGTAATCGGTCGATGAGCAGATCAATTACGCCAGGTGTCGTTGAGTGTGACCGCCCCGCTCGACGGGACCGTCGCCGTCCGGTTGGCGCCGGATTCCCACGTCACGTTGCCGCTTCCGTCCTTCCGTATGTACTTGTACTGGAACGAGGTGCCCGCGGGCATCGCCACGTTGAGCTTCCAGACCGGGTAGCTCGCCGACGACAGCAGCAGGGCGCTGCCGGTGTTCCAGTTGCCGAGGGTGGAGTTGTCGCCGACGACGTAGATGTTCTGGCCGAAGACCGTGGTGGCGTTCACCGCGAAGGACGCGGCGGACGACGGGTTGGTGCTGCCCCCGGTGCTGCCGCTCGTGGTGCCACCGTTCGTGGTGCCACCGTTGGTCGTGCCCCCGTTCGTCGTGCCGCCGTTCGTCGTGCCGCTGCCGCAGGGCGCGCCGACGTACAGCGCGACCGCGTCGTTGGAGCCGATGGTGGCGGTGAACTTGCCGTCGGAGCCGACGGTGTAGCTGGTGCCGCTGTGCTGGACGTCGCAGTAGGAGCCGGCGGGCAGTGAGGTGGTGAAGGTCTGGGTGAGCGAGCCGCCCTCGTGGTTGATCGCCACATAGCCCTTGCTGCCGCGGCCGAACGCGATGGCGTTGTTGCCGTTGGACCACCAGTTGGTGACGGCGGTGCCGGAGACCGCGTTGCGGAAGCCGACCATGTTGGCGATCTGCGGCCAGGCGTGCTGGCACTTCCAGCCGTCGCTGTAGCAGGCGTTGACGGTGCCGCCGTTGGGCGCGCCGGCGTCGTTGTTGGAGAACTCGTAGCCGGAGTAGACGTTGGGCGAGCCGTACGGCCAGGCCAGCAGGTAGACGTTGGCGAGGGTGTACGTGGCGCCGTTCTTGTAGCTGAGGGTCGAGCCGTTGCGCTCGGTGTCCCAGTTGTCCACGAAGGTGCGGGCCTTGTCGCTCGACAGGTAGCCCGCGCCCCACGACGCGCCCCAGTTGCTGAGGGAGGCCAGCTTGTCGCCGGTGAAGATGCGCTTGAGGTCGAAGGCGCCCTGGAAGGCGTCCACGTCACCGGTGTTGACGTACTCCCCCGGCTGCACGGCCTCGCCCACGCCGTAGATGGCCTCCTGGGCCCAGTAGATGCCCGGATTGCTGAGCTTGGCCTTGATGGCGGCCAGGTCGGTCTCGGCCATGTGCTTGGCGGCGTCCACCCGGAAGCCGTCGACGCCCAGCGCGATCAGGTGGTTGAGGTAGGCGGCGATGGTGCCGCGCACGTAGTCGCTGCCGGTGTCGAGGTCGGCGAGGCCGACCAGCTCGCAGTTCTGGACGTTGTTGCGGTCGCCGTAGTTGTTGATGTCACTGCGGCAGGTGTGGAAGTCCTGGTTCTGGTAGTAGCCCGGGTAGTTGTACTTGCTGTACGTCGTACCGCCCGTGCCGGTGCCGGAGCCCGACGTCATGTGGTTGATCACCGCGTCGGCGACGACCTTGACGCCCGCGCTGTGGCAGGTGCTGACCATGTTCTGGAACGAGCTCTCGTTGCCGAGCCGCCCGGCGATCTTGTAGCTGACCGGCTGGTACGAGGTCCACCACTGGTCGCCCTGGATCTGCTCGGAGGCCGGGGAGACCTCGACGAAGCCGTAGCCCGCGGGGCCGAGGGTGTCCGTGCAGGCCTTCGCCACGGAGTCGAACTTCCACTGGAAGAGCGTCGCGGTGACGTCCTTGCTGCCGGGCGGCGTGGCGTCCGCCTGTTGCGAGGAGAGGGCGAACAGACCGGCGGCGGCGACGATCGCGGCCAGCGCGCCGTTCAGGACGCGGGATCTCATGGGCGGCTCCTTCGGTGAACGGGCAGAGTTCTGCCCTCGAAGGCAGCCACGCGCCTGGCCGCCGGGTGGGGGGTGCGGACCCCGTTGTCCTCGGGGCCCTCGGGTTCCGCCCAGGAGCTTCCCGCCGTGTGTGCGTACACGTCAAGATGTCGGCGGAAGAACTTTCGCTGCTTTGCTGCAAGTTGTTGCCGAAACACTCCTCCGCGGACCTCGGCTCGTTCCCGTCGCTCACCGGAAAACCTGTTGACCCGGTACGGGCCGCAAGACGAGCCTTGCTCCTCTCCGACCGGATTCCGGCGGGATGTCCGCACGGGCGGAGTCGCCAGGTACGCGGCTGCCCGCCGACATCTCGCGCGAACCTCCGGCGGCCGTATCCGCAACCCGCGGCCGTAGCCTCGTCCGCCGACACTCGCTCACACCCGCACCGAACTCAGGACACCATGCCGTCCCTCCGTAAGCTCCCCCTGTCCGATCCGGGCGTCCCCGACGCCCGGACGGGATTCCGCTTCCTGCTCTGGCTGTCGTTCCGCGAGGGGAAGGGCCTGGCAGCCGCCACCGCGTGGGGCATCCTGCACATGGCGGCCGTCGCGTCGTTCCCCGCGGCCGTCGGAATGGCCGTGCAGTCGGTCGTGGACCGCTCGGGGTCGCGGCTGGCACTGTCGGGCGGGCTGATGCTGCTGCTCGGCGTGCTCACCGCGCTCGGCGACACGATGCTGCACCGTACGGCCGTCACGAACTGGATCAGCGTCGCGGCGCGGGTCCAGCAGTTGCTCGCCGGTAAGACGGTCGAGCTGGGTTCGGTGCTCACCCGCCGGGTCGCTGCGGGCGAGGTCGTCGCGGTCAGCACCGGAGACGTGGAGAAGATCGGGTGGTTCGTCGAGGCGCTGGCGCGCTTCACCTCCGCTCTGGTCGCCACGGTCGGCGTGGCCGTCGCGCTGGTCGTCTACGAGCCCGCGCTCGGCGTGATCGTGGCCGCGTCCGTACCGGTGCTGGCGCTGGCCGTACTGCCGCTGCTTCCCGCCGCCACCAAGCGGGCCGACCTCCAGCGGGAGAAGGCGGGCAAGGCCACGGAACTGGCCTCCGACACCGTCGCCGGGCTGCGGGTGCTGCGCGGCATCGGCGGCGAGGAGCTGTTCCTCGACCGCTACCGTCGCGCGTCCCAGCAGGTCAGGACCGCCGCCGTGCACAGCGCCCGGATGTGGGCGGCGATCAGTGCCGTCCAAGTGGTGCTGCCGGGGCTGCTGCTGGTGGCCGTCGCCTGGGACGGCGCCCGGCTGGCGATGGACGGCCGGATCTCGGTCGGCGCGCTGGTGACCGTCTACGGCTCGGTGGCCTTCCTGATGTTCCCGCTGCGGAATTTCGAGGAGATCGCCATGGCCTGGTCCTTCTCGCGGCCCTCGGCGAAGCGGGCCGCGCGCGTACTGGCGCTGACCCGGGAGACCGCCGGGGGCGCGGCCGTCTTCTCCGAGGGGAGCGTCGCTCCCGAGGAGGCGGGCGCTCTGGTCGGGGAGATGTACGACCCGGAGTCGGGGCTGCGCGCTCCGGCCGGGCTGCTGACCGCCGTGGTGTGCGGCGACCCGGACGCGGCGGGCGTACTGGCCGACCGGCTCGGCGGGCACAGCCCGGTCCGCGCCGGGGGCGAGGCGTCGGCGCTGCTGGGCGGGCGGGCACTGGACGCGCTGCCGCTCGCGGCGGCCCGTGCGGCCGTGCTCGTCCAGGACAAGGACCCGGTGCTGCTGTCGGGAACGCTGACCGAACTGCTGGGTGTGCCGTCCTCCGGCCGGGTCACGGCGGAGCAGGCGCTCACCGCCGCGCAGTGCGCGGACGTGCTGGACGCGCTCGCGCAGTCCGCCGCCGACCCCGCGGGGGTGGCGGGCGACCCGATGTCGGCGCGGATCACCGAGCGCGGCCGGTCGCTGTCCGGCGGCCAACGGCAGCGCCTGGCACTGGCCAGGTCGCTGATCGCCGACCCCGAGGTGCTGGTGCTCGACGAGCCGACCTCGGCGGTCGACGCGCACACCGAGGCCAGGATCGCGCGCGGCCTCAAGGAACTGCGCGCGGGTCGCACGACGGTGGTGCTCACGTCGAGCCCGCTCGTGCTGGACCGCGCCGACCTGGTGGTCTTCGTGGACGAGGGCACGGCGACGTCGGTCGGCGACCACCACGAACTGCTGCGCACCGACCCGCGCTACCGGGCGGTGGTGACCCGCGAGAGCGAGCCGTCCGACGACCGCGATCCCGGCCACAGCCCCGTCACCGCTGCCGTCGCGGGCTCCGGGGCGGTACCCCACACATCGATGGAGGAATCCGCATGATCGGCCTGCGACCGCCGGAGTACGACCCGGCCGCGCCGCAGCAGAGCGCCACGCTGCCGGTGGGCTCCCCCGCGACCGTGCGCGGCTATGTGCGCGAACTGGCGAAGCGGCATCGCGGTGCCTTCGCCCTGCTGGTGACCGTCAACACCGTGTCGGTGCTGGCCTCGATGGTGGGGCCCTACCTGCTCGGCGGTCTGGTCGAGGACCTGTCGAAGGGCGACCGGGACATCCATCTCGGGCGGGCCGTCAGCCTGTTCCTGGCCGCCCTCGTGGTGCAGGCGTACTTCGTGCGGCTGGTACGGCTGCGCGGCGCGATCCTCGGCGAGGAGATGCTGGCCGATCTGCGCGAGGACTTCCTCGTACGGTCGGTGTCGCTGCCGCCGGGTGTGCTGGAGCGGGCGGGCACGGGCGATCTGCTGTCGCGGATCACGACGGACATCGACCGGCTGTCGAACGCGATGCGCGAGGCGGTGCCCGAGCTGGCCATCGCCGTGGTCTGGGCCGGGCTGCTGCTCGGCGCGCTGACCGTGACCTCGCCGCCGCTCGCCCTGTCGGTGCTGGTCGCGCTGCCGCTGCTGCTGGTCGGCTGCCGCTGGTACTTCCGGCGCGCCCCGGGGGCCTACCGCTCGGAGGCGGCGGGGTACGCGGCGGTGGCGGCGGCGCTGGCGGAGTCCGTGGACGCCGGCCGCACCATCGAGGCGCACGGTCTCGGCGACCGGCGCGAGAAGCTGTCGCGGCAGCGGATCGGGCAGTGGGTGGCGTGGGAGCGCTACACGATGTGGCTGCGCAGCGTGCTGTTCCCGGTGATCAACATGACGCACGCGCTGATCGTGGTCGCGGTGCTGATGATCGGCGGCAGCTTCGCCCTCAACGGCTGGATGACGGTCGGCGAGCTGACCACGGGCGCGCTGTACGCGCAGATGCTCGTCGACCCGGTGAACATGATCCTGCGCTGGTACGACGAGTTGCAGGTCGCCCAGGTGTCGCTGGCCCGGCTGGTCGGGGTGCGCGAGGTGGCCGAGGACGAGCCGGACCACACGGTCTCGCCCGACGGCCGCGAGATGGCCGCCGACCAGGTGCGGTTCGGCTACCGGGCGGGCAGCGACGTGCTGCACGGCGTGAGCCTGACGGTGCCGCCGGGTACCCGGGTGGCGCTGGTGGGCCCGTCAGGCGCGGGCAAGTCCACGCTCGGGCGGCTGCTGGCGGGTATCTACGCGCCGCGTACGGGCGAGGTCACGCTGGGCGGGGCCCAGCTGGCCCGGATGCCCGCCGAGCGGGTGCGCGAGCATGTGGCGCTGGTCAATCAGGAGCACCACGTCTTCGTCGGCACGCTCCGCGACAATCTGCGGCTGGCGCGGACCGGTGCCACCGACGACGAGCTGTGGACGGCGCTGCGCGCGGTGGACGCCGAGGACTGGGGCCGCAATCTGGCGGACGGTCTCGACACCGAGGTGGGCTCGGGCGGCGCGGTGCTCACCCCGGCGCAGGCGCAGCAGCTCGCGCTGGCCCGGCTGGTGCTGGCCGACCCGCACACCCTGGTGCTGGACGAGGCGACCTCGCTGCTCGACCCGCGCGCCGCCCGCCATCTGGAACGCTCGCTGTCCCGGGTGCTGGACGGCCGTACCGTGATCGCCATCGCGCACCGGCTGCACACCGCGCACGACGCGGATGTGATCGCGGTGGTCGAGGACGGCCGGATCAGCGAGCTGGGCAGCCACCACCAGTTGGTGGACGCCGACGGTGCCTACGCGGCGCTGTGGCGGTCCTGGCACAGCTGACCGCGGTGATGTGGCGGGGGGGGGGGGGGGGGGGGGGGGGGGGGGGGGGGGGGGGGGGGGGGGGGGGGGGGGGGGGGGGGGGGGGAGGGAGGAAAGGCAAAGAAGAGACGAGAC